>JAFDJI010000107.1 GCA_019307545.1 Deltaproteobacteria bacterium
GAACATGATTGTGGAGCTGATCCAGCCCATCGCGATGCAGGAGGGCCTCCGCTTCGCGATCCGCGAGGGTGGCCGCACCGTCGGCGCTGGCGTCGTCGCGAAGATCTTCGAGTAACAGTTCAGCGGAAAACCAGGGAAACCACCATGGCGTCAGGGAACAAAATCCGCATTCGGCTCAAGGCCTACGATCACAAGCTGCTGGACAAGTCCGCGCGGGAGATCGTCGAGACGGCCAAGCGAACGGGTGTGGACATTCGGGGCCCCTTCCCCCTGCCGACCACCATCAACCGGTGGACGGTCCTGCGTGGCCCACACGTCGACAAGAAGTCGCGTGAGCAGTTCGAACGGCGTACGCACCACCGTCTGCTCGACATCATCGAGCCCACGCAGCAGACGGTTGATGCACTCATGAAGCTGGACCTCTCCGCGGGTGTCCATGTCGAGATCAAGCTCACCTGAGCGGCTCGAACAGGTTCTTTCCATGCCGACCATCGACGTCTACAACATCAATCGCGAGAAGGTCTCCGAGGTCACCCTCGACGAGCAGGTCTTTGGGGCCGACGTGAAGGAGCACCTGCTCTACGCAGTTGTTCGCTACCAACTCGCCAAGCGTCGCCAGGGGACCCACAAGGTCAAGGGACGCAGCGAGGTCTCGGGCGGCGGACGCAAGCCGTGGCGGCAGAAGGGCACGGGCCGCGCACGCGTGGGGAGCAGTCGGTCCCCGCTCTGGCGGGGTGGTGGCGTCGTGTTCGGGCCGGTGCCCCGCGACCATGGCTTCAAGCTCAACAAGAAGGTTCGCAAGGCGGCGTTGCGTTCCGCGCTGTCCCGTCGCGCCCAAGAAGGCGCGCTCGTGGTCCTCGACAACCTCGAGGTCGATGAGATCAAGACGAAGGCGGTGGCCGACCTCCTGGACCGCTTCGGGCTGTCGGACGCCCTGTTCGTGCTGGCGAGCCGGGACGAGAGGTTCACCCGGTCCGCGCGGAATCTCCCGAGGGTCACCGTGCTTCCGTCCGAGGGGCTGAACGTCTACGATGTGCTCCACCGGCGCAACCTGGTCCTCACCCAGGGTGCTCTCGAGGCGGTCACCCAGAGGCTGGCGAGGTAGGTCATGCAGCTCTCGGATACGCTCCTTCGGCCGCTCATCACCGAGAAGACCACGTCTCATCTCGGCACGGAGCAGACCTATGCCTTCGAGGTGGGGCTGAAGGCGAACAAGCTCCAGATCGCGGCCGCAATCGAGGAGTACTACGGGGTCAGGGTCGCCAGGGTCCGCACCCAGATCGTGCGTGGCAAGACCAAGCGCTTCGGTCGACACACGGGCAAGCGCTCCAACTGGAAGAAGGCGTACGTCACCCTCGTCACGGGCGACACCATCAACCTCTACGAGGCGCCTTCGGCGTAGGAGCACCGACAATGGGTGTGAAGAAGTTCAAGGCAACCTCGGGCGGGCGACGGTTCATGACCGTGTCCGATTTCGCCGAGATTACCCGGTCGGAACCGGAGCGGCGTCTGCTCGCACCCGCGAAGGGGAAGGGCGGACGCAACAACCGGGGACGGATCTCGGTCCGCCGTCGTGGTGGCGGGCACAAGCGACGCTATCGCATCGTCGACTTCCGCCGCTCCAAGGAGGGCGTGCCGGGCAAGGTGGCAGCGATCGAGTACGATCCCAACCGTTCGGCCAACATCGCCCTCATCCACTACGTGGACGGTGAGAAGCGCTACATCCTGCACCCGGTCGGCCTCCGGGTCGGCGACACGGTCGTCACGAGCGATGAGGCGGACATCCAGCCGGGCAACTGCATGCGGCTGGAGACGATCCCGCTCGGCACCTGGGTGCACAACGTCGAGCTCCAGAAGGATCGGGGTGGCCAGCTGTGCCGGGGCGCTGGGACCTATGCCCAGGTGATGGCCAAGGAGGGCCGCTACGCCCTCCTACGCCTCCCTTCGGGAGAGCTACGGCAAGTGCTCCGCACCTGCCGGGCCACCATCGGCCAGGTGGGCAACACCGAGCACGAGAACCTCACGATCGGCAAGGCCGGTCGGAGCCGCTGGCTCGGCCATCGGCCCAAAGTCCGCGGCACCGCCATGAATCCGGTGGACCATCCCCACGGCGGTGGCGAAGGCCGCTCCAAGGGAACCCATCCGGTCACCCCGTGGGGCAAGCCTACCAAGGGCTTCCGCACCCGCAACAAGCGCAAGCCGTCCTCCAAGTTCATCGTCAAGCGGCGCAAGTAGAAGGTTTCACCATGTCGCGTTCCATCAAGAAAGGACCGTTCGTCGACGGGCATCTGCGCAAGAAGGTGCGTACTGCTCGTGAGGCGAGAAGCAATCGGGTCATCAAGACCTGGAGCAGGCGGTCCACCGTCATCCCGGAGATGATCGGACTGACCTTCGCCGTGCACAACGGTCGCCAGTTCATTCCGGTGTACGTGACGGAGCAGATGATCGGGCACAAGCTCGGCGAATTCGCCCCCACGCGTATGTTCCGCGGGCACGCGGCCGACCGCAAGGGCAAGATCCGGTAGGAGGTCGCTATGAACAGCCGTGCCGTACTGCGCCGCGTCGGCGTCGCCCCTCGAAAGGCCCGCTTGGTCGCCGACCTCGTGCGGGGTCGAGACGTGAGTGAGGCCCTCGAGGTGCTCCAGTTCACCCAGAAGAAGGCTGCTGGCCTGATCAGGAAACTGGTCGAGTCCGCCGTCGCGAACGCCGAGCACGTCGCCGACCGCACCGGCGAGGATCTCGACGTCGACGATCTGTTCATCGAAACCATCTTCGTGGACGCCGGCCCCAGGTTGCGTCGCTACCGTCCCCGGGCACACGGCAGGGCCACGAAGATTCTGAAGAAGACCAGCCACATCACCGTGGTCCTCGAGACGCGCTAGGAGCCCCAATGGGACAGAAGGTACACCCCACCGGATTCCGGGTTGGCATCACCCAGCCCTGGGACTCCAACTGGTACGCGGACAAGGACTACCGGCGCTACCTCGAGGAGGACCTGCGGATCCGGGCCCATATCCTCAAGAAGCTCCAATCTGCGGGCGTGGCGCGGATCCTCATCGAGCGTGCAGCCAACAAGGCGAAGGTCTTCGTTCACGCGGCCAAGCCGGGCATCATCCTCGGCAAGCGGGCCACGGGGCTCGACGCTCTGCGCAACGAACTCCAGCAGCTCACGTCCACCGACGTGTTCCTCAACATCATCGAGGTCCGCAAGGTGGAGACCGAGGCGGTGCTGGTGGCGGAAAACATCGCCGCACAACTGGTGAAGCGGGTGAGCTTCCGCCGCGCGATGAAGAAGGCAATCACCCAGGCGCAGCGTGCCGGCGCCAAGGGAATCAAGGTGATGTGCTCCGGGCGCCTCGGTGGCGCCGAGATGTCTCGCTCCGAGTGGTACCGCGAGGGGCGGGTGCCGCTGCACACGCTGCGGGCAGAGGTGGATTACGGCCTCGCCGAGGCCAAGACCACCTACGGGGTGGTCGGAGTCAAGGTCTGGATCTTCAAGGGCGAGAAGCTCCCGGGCGAGGAAGCTCGCCGGGTCTGATCTCGTAGGAGTAGGAAACCATGCTTGCGCCAAAGCGCGTCAGAAGGCGGAAGGTCCAGAAGGGCAAGAACAGGGGCTTCGCATACCGCGGCTCCGAAGTGTCCTTCGGAGATTTCGGCCTGCAGGCGACCACCCGCGGCCGGATCACGGCACGCCAGATTGAAGCCGCCCGAATCGCGATGACCCGTCATGTGAAGCGGCACGGGAAGGTGTGGATTCGCATCTTCCCGGACAAGCCCCTCTCGAGGAAGCCCGCTGAGACCCGCATGGGAAAGGGCAAGGGTGGGCCCGAGTTATGGGTTGCGGTGGCGAAACCCGGTCGCGTCCTCTATGAGCTCGACGGCGTGTCCGAGGAGGTTGCGCGGGAGGCCTTCCGTCTCGCCGCCCACAAGCTTCCCCTCAACACCCGGTTCGTGAAGCGCGACGCGGAGGTGCTGTGATGACCGAACAGACCTCGCACCAGGACCTGTCTGACGAGAAACTCGTCCACGACGTGATTCAGGCCGAGCGCGACATGGTGACGTTGCAGTTCCAGAACAGCATGAGCACCTTGGAGAACACCGCCCGCCTCGGCGTGGTGCGCAAGCAGATCGCGCGGCTGAAGACCGAGGCCCGGGCCCGGGAAATCGACCAGGGGCTCCCGAAGGACGCTCTGTTCGACCGCTATCGCAAGACCTTCGCCAAGGTGGGTGAAGTGGCCCCCCATGAAGTCGTCACATCCGGCGGCTTCCTGTCGGGCATCGTTGACAAGCTGACTGGCAAGGAGTAGTTGGATGCGCGCATTGCCGGGGTGACGCCCTGCAGTGCCGGCACGAGCCAGGTGGGTGAGCGTCCCGTTCCGGGAGACCTCATCGAGCCGAGTCGGAACCGATGAGCCGCGCATCGCGGACCACAGACGCAGTCGCCTGTGCGCATGGCGCACCAGTGAGGCAGTTATGACCACGAAAAAGAAGACGACCGGCCGCCGAGTCCTCACGGGCACCGTGGTGTCCGACAAGATGGACAAGACCGTGACGGTGGCGGTGACCCGCATGGTCAAGCACTCGCGATACCTGAAGTACATGCGGCGAACCAAGAGGTTCAACGCCCACGACGAAAGCAACGAGTGCCGCGCCGGCGATCAGGTGGTCATCCAGGAGAGTCGTCCGCTTTCCCGCACCAAGCGGTGGACGGTCATCGAGCGCCAGGCTGGAGAGGCCCTCGAGTAATCATCCCTGGCGTCACCTCGGGGCGTCGCAGGAGGAAAGAGCCATGATCCAGATGGAGACGGTGCTCGATGTCGCCGACAACTCCGGCGCGAAGAAGGTGCGGTGCATCAAGGTGCTCGGTGGGAGCAAGCGCAGGTATGCGAGCATCGGTGACATCATCGTGGTGTCGGTGAAGGACGCTGCACCCAACGGCAAGGTGAAGAAGGGTGAGCTCACCCGCGCGGTGATCGTGCGCACCAGGAAGGAGATCCGTCGCAAGGACGGAACCTACATTCGCTTCGACAACAACAGCGCCGTCCTCCTTACCAAGGAGAACGAGCCGGTCGGCAGCCGCATCTTCGGTCCCGTGGCGCGCGAACTGCGCGCGAAGCGGTTCATGAAGATCGTGTCCCTGGCGCCGGAAGTCCTGTAGGGAGGGGGGTCATGTCCAAATTGAAACTCAAGATCAAGCGGGAAGATACCGTCAGGGTCATCTCCGGACGCGACAAGGGGGCCATCGGACGAGTCCTCAAGGTCCTTCCGGGGGAGTCCCGCCTGGTGATCGAGGGCGTCCACAGGGTGCGTCGCCACCAGAAGCGTGTGGGTGACCAGCCGGGCGGCATCATCACCAAAGAGGCGCCCATCCACATCTCCAACGTGGTGCTTTGGAACAACGAGGAAAACCGGCGGATTAAGGTCGGCTATCGCGTCGAGGACGGCAAGAAGGTCCGCATCGATCGCCAGACCGGCAACCCCCTGGATGAGGCTTGAGGTCGGAGATGGAAAACTACGTCCCCCGAATCAGGATGCTCTACAAGGAGCAGGTCAAGACGCAGCTCATGGAGCAGTTCCAGTATCGGAACGTGATGCAGGTGCCGCGGCTGGAGAAGATCATCCTGAACGTAACGATGAAGGACGCCATCCAGAGCGTGAAGGTCTTGGAGGAAGGGGGGGAGAACCTCACCCTCATTGCGGGTCAGCGGGCGGTGATTACCCGTGCCCGTCGCTCCATCGCCAACTTCAAGCTCCGCGAGGGCATGCCCATTGGCGCGCGCGTCACCCTGCGCGGCGATCGGATGTGGGAGTTTTTCGATCGGCTCATCACCGTGGCCATCCCGCGAATTCGCGACTTCCGCGGGCTGCGGCGAAAGGCCTTCGACGGTCGTGGGAACTACGCCCTCGGCATCACCGAGCAGATCGTGTTCCCGGAAATCGACTACGACAAGGTGTCTCGCCTACACGGCTTCAACATCGCAGTCGTCACGACTGCCAAGACGGACGATGAAGGCCGGGCGCTCCTGGAGTTGCTTGGGATGCCCTTCGCCAAAGCCTGACCCGAAAGACTCGTGATGGCAGGTCTCCTCGGGGAAACCGCCATCATGGAGGAATCTCCATGTCAATGACCGACCCCATCGCCGACTTGCTTACCCGGATTCGGAACGCCCAGAAGGCCAAGCACAGCAGCTTGCAGCTTCCGCGGTCCAAGGTGAAGCTCGCCCTGGTGCAGCTCCTCAAGGATGAGGGGTTCCTCGAGGGGTACGTGGAGCTCGAGGACAAGAAGCAGGGGCGAATCAAGATATTTCTGAAGTACGACGGCGCTGACCAAGGTGTCATCCGGGGCCTGAAGCGGATCAGTCGGCCGGGTCGACGCCTGTACGTGGGCAGGGACGACATTCCGCGTGTTCGAAATGGGCTGGGCGTCGCCGTGCTTACGACCTCGAAGGGCTTGCTGACCGACCGCCAGGCGCGCCAGGCGGGCTTGGGCGGCGAAGTCATCTGTCACATCTGGTAGGGCAGGAGGAGTCATGTCCCGAATCGGAAAGCTCCCCATCCCAATTCCGCCCGGGGTCACCGTGGCGGTGTCCGAGGGTGCAGTCCAGGTGAAGGGGCCCAAGGGCGCCCTGTCCCAGGCGCTCGTCAACCGGATCTCCGTGGACGTGCGGGATGGCGAGGTCGCGTTCATCCGAACCAAGGAAGACCGGCAGTCCCGTGCGAACCACGGGCTGATGCGGTCGCTCGTGAACAACATGGTCATCGGGGTGACCCAGGGGTTCCAGAAGCAGCTGCAGGTGAAGGGCGTGGGCTACCGCGCCGACGTGCGTGGCCCCAACCTGGTCCTCCAGCTCGGGTACTCACATCCTGTCGAGTATCCCATCCCCGAGGGCATCGAGATTACGTCCGACAAGACGAACAAGATCACCGTCAGCGGCATCGACAAGCAGCGGGTTGGTCAGGTGGCTGCTGTCCTACGCAGCTTCCGTCCCCCCGATCATTACAAGGGCAAGGGCGTCCGCTATGTGGACGAGTACGTTCGCCTCAAGGCCGGCAAGACGGCGTAAGGAGCAGACCCATGGGCAAGAAGACCAATCCGTCACTTGCCGCGCGCCTGCGGCGCCGCAAGCACATCAGGAAGAAGGTCCGTGGCACCCCCGAGCGGCCGCGGCTTTGCGTGTTCCGCAGCAGCAAGCACATCTATGCGCAGATCATCGACGATGAGTCGGGGAAGACCCTGGCCTCGGCGTCGAGCATGGTGGCGGAATTCGGGAAAGAGGGTGGTGGCAACCGCAAAGGCGCGAAGGCCGTGGGCAAGCGGATTGCCGAGAAGGCCATAGAGGCGAGCATCACCGCGGTGGTGTTCGACCGCAATGGCTACCTGTACCACGGCCGGGTTGCGGCGCTTGCCGACGCGGCTCGAGAGGCCGGGCTCGCCTTCTAGGGCCGACTGGAGGAATCCATGAGCAGGATGAGTAGACGTCGCCGCGATGATGATGATGCAAACAACTTCATCGAGAAGGTGATCTACATCAACCGCGTCGCCAAGGTCGTGAAGGGCGGGCGCCGGTTCAGCTTCTCGGCGATCGTTGTGGTCGGCGATGGGGAGGGGAAGGTTGGCGTGGGGTTCGGCAAGGCCAACGAGGTGCCCGAGGCCATCCGCAAGGGGTCCGAGAAGGCGCGCCGGGCGATGAAGGCCTACCCGCTGGTGGGTGGCACCATTGCCCACGAGGTGCTGGGCCGCTTCGGTGCCGGCAGGGTGCTGCTCAAGCCCGCGGCGCCGGGCACGGGGGTCATCGCGGGTCCATCGGTGCGCGGCGTCATGGAGGCGCTCGGGGTGCACAACCTGCTCACCAAGTCGCTCGGCTCCTCCAACGCTCACAACCTGGTGAAGGCGACCATCGCGGCCCTCGAGGACCTCGAGTCGGCGGAGCAGTACGCGCAGCGCCTCGGCAAGGACCTGGAAGAGGTCTACGCCAACTACACGGTGCGCCCCGCCGAGCCGGTCGGGCAGCCTCCGGAGGCGTCATGACACGCCTCAAGGTCACGCTGAAGCACAGCCCAATCGGTCGGGAGAAGTCGCAACTCGCCACCGTGAAGGGGCTCGGGCTGCGACGGATCGGGGGATCCCGCGTCCTGGAGAACACGCCGTCCGTCCGAGGGATGGTGAAGAAGGTCCTCCACCTGGTGGACGTCGAGGAAGTGGCCGCCGAGCAGGCGGACGGGGAGTAGCACGATGGCCAACGAGCTTTCCAACCTGTCGCCCATTCCCGGTGAACGCCGGCCTCGCACCCGCGTTGGACGCGGTGAGGGCTCTGGCAAGGGCAAGACCGCGGGCCGCGGCACCAAGGGTGCCCAGGCTCGGTCCGGATGGACCAGACGCCCGGGTTTCGAGGGTGGTCAGATGCCATTGGCCCGACGTCTCCCCAAGAAGGGTTTCAAGAACCCCTTCTCCAAGGAGTACGCGGTGATCAACGTGGGCAGGCTGAGCGACCTCGAAGCGAACACGGTCGTCACCGCAGAGAGCCTCAAGGACGCCGGCCTCATCAGCAAGATCGGCAAGGACGGCGTCAAGATCCTCGGTCGGGGCGACCTTGGGGTTGCTTTGCACGTCCGGGTGGCGAAGTTGAGCAAATCGGCCGCGGAGAAGATCACTGCGGCAGGCGGGACCACACAAGGCCCCCTTCCAGGCGAGTAGGAACCCCATGACGCGGTGACCCCACCGGGTCGCCTGAATCCCAGGGAAAAGGACGCGCGTGGCGAGCATCTTCACCCAGATCTGGCAGATGGAGGACTTGCGAAAGCGGGTCCTCTTCACCCTGGGAATGCTCGGAATCTACCGCCTGGGGATCTTCATTCCGGCACCCGGCATCGACCGGGTGGTGCTCGGCCAGTTCTTCAACCAACAGCAGAACACCCTGTTCGGCCTCTACGACATGTTCACGGGGGGCGCGCTGGAGCAGTTCAGCGTGTTCGTGTTGGGCATCATGCCCTACATCACGGCCTCCATCATCATGCAGTTGGCCGTGGTCATGGTCCCGACCCTGGAGCGCATCAAGAAGGAGGGCCAGCAAGGGCAGAACCGCATCACCCAGTACACCCGCTACCTCACCATCATCATCGCGGTGGTGCAGGCGGCGGCAATGGCCACCGGCATGGAGCAGATGCGGGTTGGCACCAGCGACGTGGTCATCGACCCGGGCATGAGCTTCCGACTCAT
>JAFDJI010000609.1 GCA_019307545.1 Deltaproteobacteria bacterium
TGTTTGAGGCCATCGCGATGGCAGGCGCTGATTCGGCCAGGTTCATGACCGCAGCCCACGTTCCGTTCCGCCTGGAGTGGCTGGTCCCCATACCCGCCCTGGTCGCCCTGGGAGGACTCGCTGCGGTGGCCCCGGTCTCCGAACATCTGCGTGGCGCCCGTGCCGTGGTGGGGGCCGTCGCAGCGCTCGTGGTGATCGGCCTGCCAGCGACAGCCTACTTCGTCATGGGCAACCAACTGGCCGCCCTCGAACAGGTGGTGATGGGCGGGGAGATGGTCTACGCCATGGCCGACCGCGTAGGCGAACTACCACGCACACAGCACTCCGATGGCTCGGCGATCGACACGCAGTGGCCCCCATTGGGGACATGCCTGGTGGAGGAGGGCACCAAGGGATGGCGCATCGTGCGCCGCGAACACGGCCCGACCTCCTGCCCCGCCACCCCAGCGCCGGCGTCCTTCCCCCTGGGGCCTGGCGCCGAGCCACTGGTGGTGGTGAAGCCGGAGACGCCGGCCAAGAAGCTCGCAGAGGCACCGTGGTTCACCACCCCGGGTGTGATCTTTGTGCTCACCCAGGCGCCCACGCCCTGGGAGCCCGTGCGCTCCATCGATCGCCCGGAACTCCTCGACCGGATGGCGCTGGGCACCCTGGAGGTGGTTTGGAGCCCCCTGGAAGAGGCCCTCGCCGACACGGACGCCACCTGGGTGGTGCTCGAAAGCAGCAGCGGCATCCTCGCCGGCCCCGCCGAGGCGCTCGCACCGGTGCAGGGAGGGGTCTCAGTGGCGTCGAGCCTGGCGGCCCTGCCGGGCCCGATCCAGCAGGTGGTCCTCATCCCCGGACCGCGCTGGACCGTACAGGACGTACTCTCCCTGTGCGCTGCCGTGCATGACGATGCCAAGCGCCATTGCGTCCTGGCGAGCGGCGTCGAGTGGGAACAACGAATGGCCCGCCTCCACCCGCCTCCACCCCGCCGGGTCAGGAGCGTGGTCACGGGGCAGACTCCGGTGGAGTTCGAACCCGCAGAGGTTCGGGAGGGCGGCTTCCTGGGAATCCGTTCCGAGGGGGCACTCGACATCGACGGCACGCTGAGGACCGAGTCGGACGCCGCCCTCTCCCGCGACGAGATCGAGGCGGTCATCAAACGGCACCGGACCCACATCCGCTACTGCTACCAGCAACAGCTTGCCACCGAGCCCAGGCTGGCGGGGAAGCTCACCGTTCGATTCGTGATCGCCGGTGATGGAACCGTGTCCTCGGCAAGCATCGTGTCCTCCACCCTGAACCACGCGGAGGTCGAGTCCTGCGTCACCAAGAAGGCGATGCGGATGGAGTTTCCCGCACCGAAGGGCGGTGAAGTGGTGAAGGTGAATTACCCCTTCATCTTCTCGCAGGAGTGACCACATCCCGCCGACGCAGGGGGCTCGACCCCCCACCGAAGCTACCGACGCACCCCAACAAACTGAGGGCACAGCGAGTCTCCCAGCTGGATACCTTTCGCTCATGCCGCCTCTCTTCCGACTCCACCGACGGCAGTTCCCCCCACCGAAGCCGCGCTTCCTCATCGAGGACTGGGAACCCGTGTACCTACGTACCTGGGAGGAGGGCCGGGTCTTGGAGAAGGTGGAGGCCGCCCTCGCCGAGTTGGCACACTGCCACGTTTGCCCGCGGCACTGTGGTGTGGACCGTCTGGAGGACGAGCACCGCGTCTGCCGTATCGGCCGCCACGCCATTGTGAGCTCGGCCTTCCCCCACCACGGCGAGGAGGACTGCCTCCGCGGATGGCACGGCAGCGGGACCATCTTCTTCGCCCAGTGCAACCTCCGGTGTGTCTTCTGCCAAAACTGGGACATCAGCCAGCAACGGAGCGGTGAAACGCTCGACGCCGGTCGCATCGCGGCCGTGGCGCTCGCGCTCCAGCAGCGTGGTTGTCACAACATCAACTTCGTGACCCCGGAGCACGTGGTCCCCCAGGTCATCGAGGCTCTCGCCGAGGCCATCCCTCGCGGCCTCCGCGTCCCCATCGTCTACAACACCAGCGCCTACGACAGCGTGGCGTCCCTGAAGCTGCTCGACGGCCTGGTGGACATCTACATGCCGGATTTCAAGTTCTGGAGCCCACAGAGCGCGAAGATGCTGTCCCGGGCAAAGGACTACCCGAAGGCTGCACGCGCCGCGATCCGGGAGATGCATCGCCAGGTGGGCGTGCTGAAGATGGGACGGGACGGGGTGGCGCGGCGCGGCGTCCTGGTGCGTCACCTGGTCATGCCCGGACAGGCCGACGAGGCCGCTGCCATCTTCCGGTGGCTGGCCGAGGAGCTGTCGCCGGACACCTACCTGAACATCATGGGCCAGTACCGGCCCGAGCACGAGGTGGGGCGCGCCGGTCGCAAGGGGGTCCTGCGGCACGCCGAGATCAACCGCCGCCCCACGGCCGACGAGATGCACGCCGCATACACGGCCGCCCGGGACGCCGGGCTGTGGCGGTTCGACCAGCGGGTCGGCGCGTAACGGAAGCGCGCGTGTGTCGTGCCTCCCCTACGCGAAGCAGTGGTAGGCTCCGGGAGAACCCGATCCGGGCGGGGTGGACGTGCTCCAGTGGCTGGTGTTGGTCCTGGTCGCTGCCGTGGCTGCACCCAAGGGTGACGCCCCTACCCTCCCCGTGCTCTCGGTTCCCTCCGTCCCTCTGGACGGGATCTCTCCCCATGCGAGGCGAGCTCCGGAACCGCCGGTCACGGGCGGCGACTCGGAGCTGGACCTCGAACGGCTCGCGCGCGTCCAGACCAGCTTCCGCATCGGCGTAGACGCCTCGGCGCTCGCCGCCGTGGACGCGGCCAGCGCCACTGCCATCGCGCGGCACCTCGCCACGGACCCCCGGTGGCGGCTGATGGAACGGGATGGGGTGTTGATGGCCACGGAACGGCGCTCCCGCGGAAAGGAGCGCAGCGTGTTGTGGCACGGGTTCCACCTACGCCCCCGGGAGGCCCTGCGGGTCGCGGTCCGATTCGGGGATTGGCCCACGGACGCCCCGTACGCGGCTTCTCCCTTCGTGTCCCGGGTCACGGCCACCAACCCGGAGATGACCGTGAAGTCCTTCGTCCTCTCGGGCGATAGGGCGGGTTGGACGGCCACGGCATTGTGCATAGAGGCCGATCACCTCGCCTTGGACATCTATGAAGCGCGCCCCTCCAAGGAACGGCCCCACACCGTGCAAGCCCTGAGCGTGACCCTGCCGCTCCTGGAGGGCTTGGCGGATGC
>JAFDJI010000610.1 GCA_019307545.1 Deltaproteobacteria bacterium
GGGGGAAGAGATCGACATCGAGTACTTCACCAAGGACCGGCAGCCCCGCTTCGTGCCGACGCAGATGAGCGGCGACCCGTTCCAAGCTGCCCGGATGACCATTCGGGTCGCCTGGGGCCCCATCCCCCTGCTCGCCCACGAGGAATCCCTGCTCTTGGCGTCGACCCGCCGCTCCCTGGCCCAGCTCCGCATCGAGCAGAGCTACCGGCTCCGGGGGGAGTTCATCGGCGGGCTGTACTACTTCCGACACCAGGTTGGGGCGACCTGGACGCCGGAGTTCAGCGAGCGGACCGGTCTGTTCCAGGCACCACGCTACCTTCGCCGTTCGCTCGCGGCCGCCCAGAACACCCTCATCGAGGCGTGGCAGCGGCTTGGGACGGGGGTGTTCGTGGACACCAGCGAGTCCGGGCTCCAGTTGGGCCGGCGCGGCCGCTACGCCCACAACAACGACCAGAGCGCGCACCTGGTCGTGATCAAGGAGTCCCGCAACACCCTGCTGGTGCGCCAGGTCCGCACCACCCCCAGCAGCGACGAGATCTACGAGGCGCGCACCTGGTACCGCGGCTTCGGTCCCTCCTACATCATCCACCACAGCCAGACCCGGCTCTGGCGGCCAGGCGAAGACCCCCGCATCCTCCAGGAGGAGCACTTCTTCCGCAGCGCCGAGGCGTTCCAGCAGGAGGCCCCCACCTTCTTCCCGTTCATCGGGGGGCCCGAGGAGCCAACCCTTCGGGAGATCACCGAAGAGGTGCCGAGGTCCGTGCTGCGGGACGGGGGCTGAGCGACCCCTGTCCCCACCGAGCAGTTCCAGCGCTACGCGATGCCGGCTTCCCGGAGGGGAGTGATGTAGCCGCGGTCCGTCCCGGTGACGTGGGCCAGGAGCCAGTCGCGCAGGTATGCCATGACCTGGGGGGTCAGCTTCTGGAAGCCGGCGGTCGCCCGGTCCTGGTAGATCACGACTTGATCGGTGAAGACCTTGTGCTCGCGTCGGTGAAGATCGAACTCCTCCTCGTCGTAGCTGGCCCTCTCCATGAGCGCCTCTTCCGTCCGGAAGTGGTAGCGCGAGTATTCGACGAGATCCGTGAGTGCCTTGGTCAGGGCATCCTCCTCACGCCCCGCCTGCACCGCAGCGTCGAGCGCGTTGTAGATCTCGACCCAGCGGCGGTGTTGCTTGTCGATGACCTCGATGCCCGTCTCGAGCTGTGGTACCCAGCTGATGGCTGCCATGTCTGTCGCTCCTGTCAGGATGAGAAGGGGAGGGAAAGTAACCGAAAGCACGGCGGGACATCCTGTTGGATCCTGTCACGCACGGTCGGGCTCCCGTTCCCGCTCCCGCTCCCGCTCAGCTGTTGAGCAGCTACCCCGCGTCGGTCGGGATCGCCCTCACCTCGAGGAGATCGATCTCTGCCTCGGTGAAGTCCACCGTGCGCATCTCCACCTCGATGCCGTCGGAGTAGTGGAGCTGCAGGTCGGGGTCGACCGCGGCGAGTTGGTAGAAGGTGTACTCGGTGAGCGAGCGATCGCTTTCGAGCTCGGGTTCGTCACCCTCTTCCGCCAAGGTGCCGACCATGGTGACGTCGCTGGCCGGGATGATGCCCTCGACCGGGATCTCCACCTTCTCGAGCTCGTTGCCCCGGCTGTCCTTGATGGTGGCGAGCAGCACCAGGTCGGTCATGGGGTAGCGGGAGTTGTTCTCGAGCAGGAACCGGAACACGGTGAGCTGGGTGTTCTCCTGGTCGATCTGGAGCCAGGTGGCGTTTCGGACGACGATGTAGCGGTCCGGGTTGTACAGGGGGTCGTACTCGGACATCACCACCCCGCCACCGAGCAGGTACATCGGCAGCACGTGGTCGATCGCGATCCACCCGACATCGTCCGCGGCGGTGCGCACCTTGTAGAAGTCGCCACGCTTGGCGAGCAGGTCGAGCACCTGGTCCTTGGGGAGGTTGGCGAGGGTCGCGGACTGGGCGTTGGGCTTCTGGTACACCGGAGCGCCTTTCTCGGTCACCAGCATCTGGGAGTACGAGAGCCCGTCCTCGCCGATGAGGGACTCGGCGCCGGTGGGCATGCGACCGTAGAAGAACACCGCCGTGAGCGTGCCGACGACCAGCACCCCCAGGAGCAGCATCGCCGCCGCCGCGGTGCCCATCGCAGCGAAGCCTCCGAACCCCCGACGCCGCCACTCCAGGTCGTCGGTATCCTCCTCCAGGGTGTCACCCCCGTCGCCGAGGAGCCGGCTGATCTCCGGGATCTCACTGGCGTAGATCCAGTCGGTGGCGCCGGGCGGCTGGACCATGTCCCCAGAGCCGAGCTTGCCGGTCGCCGCGAGCTTCACCAGCTCGTCGAGGTCCTCCACGGTGAACTGAGTGTTGTCCTGGGTCACCAGCCAGTGACTCATGATCCGCTCCCCAAAATCCCAAGGCATGTTCGTAGCTTGGGTGCTTTTCGGCCTGCAACACCCGTGACCTCAGGTTTGCAAGGGTTGACGGCGTTCTGACCGGTGGGCGCCTCTGCGAAGGTCGATTCTGCGCCATCGCGCTCAGTTGGAACCGGCCAGATCCAGGGTCACTCCGCCCGAAACACCGGAGTAGGGGGAGGACACCCAGCCATCAGGGAAGCGGTCGCAGTAGAAGTCGGTCCCGCCACAGAACCCGGTACCGAAGCCAGCGTCGACCTGGTACCAATCCAGATCCATGGAGGAGATGTCAATCTCGATGCGCAGGTTGTAGTCGTCCAGCGCGGTGATGGTGGGGGCAGACAGGGTGGTTTGGCTGTACTTGTGGCCGATCAGGGTGCCGACGCCGGACTGGGCGACCAGCTGGTAGGAGAGGTAGTGCGCCCCGGGGCTATCCATCCAGGCCTCGACGAACAGGGTCCCGGCGTCGTAGGGCGTGGCCGAGGTGAGCACGATCTCCAGGGTGGAACCGGTGCTGCGGTAGCGACCGTTGACGATGTCGAAGTCGTAGCCGCCAATGGCGTCATCGGGCGCGTCGTCCATCGGGTCGAGCAAGATCCAGGGCGCCTCGCCCAGCCCCACGAACAACGGAGCCTGGTAGGCCGTCTCGTTGTCGGTGCAGTCGAGTTGGAGCTGAAGATCGTCACCGACTGAGCCAGAGATGACCTCCACATCGAAGGTCTCCTCCTCGGTGTCCCCCTTGGACAGCAGCCCGAAGGCGCCAAACCCGTCGTGGATGGTCGCGGTGGCCGTCCCCCCAACCTGGGACAGGGTGCAGTACACCGGCCCGAAGGAGGC
>JAFDJI010000611.1 GCA_019307545.1 Deltaproteobacteria bacterium
TCGTTGGAGTCGTCGAAGACGACCCAGTCGTAGTTGAAGTCCGTTGGGATGCGCTGGCCCCCGGCGTCGGTGGGGGCGCAGGCCCCGAGCATTACCGCGAGCCCGAGTGAGAACGCGAGTGCAACGAGTTTCATGGCGACCCTCCTGGCCTGTTGACAGGCCCTTGACAATTCTCACAACCACAGTGTCGTGAGGGGCGTCACGAAATGTCGGGTTTTGGCAGAAACTTTCAGAGGGCGGGTTCGTGCCGCTCCCACCAGTCCCGGGCGCGGTCCGGGGTCCAGCGTCCTGAGACCGGGCAGGCCTCCAGCCGGCGGGCCAGGTCGTCGGCGGACTGGATCCGCTCCTCGGGCGCCTTGGCGAGGCATTGCATGACGACTGCCTCCAGGTCGTCCGGGATCTGGAGCTCGGCCCGCTGTGTCCTCGAACACCGGGACCCCCACGAGCAGCCAGTAGGCCACACATCCCAAGGCGTACAGGTCGGCGCGGTGGTCGATGTCGCCGTCCCCGAGGATGACTTCGGGGGCCATGAACGAGGGCGTGCCGGTGATCACACCCTCCATGGTCAGGCGGGTGCCCTGGTCTCGCTTGGAGAGCTTGACGATGCCGAAGTCGAGCACCTTCACGTAGTCGAACTGGCGTCCGAGGCGGCACAGGTGGATGTTGGCGGGCTTGACGTCCCGGTGGATCAGTCCGCGGTCGTGGGCTTCCGCGAGGGAGTCACAGGCCTGCTGGAGGATGTGCACCACCCGCTCCGCGGGCAGGGGCCCGTGCCGCTCCACCAGGCTCCCCAGGTCCAGTCCCTCGAGCAGCTCCATCACGTAGTAGAAGGTGCCGTCCCGCGCGGTGCCAAAGTCGTAGAGCTCCACGGTGTGGGGGGAGCGCAGCGAGGCGGTCACCTGGGCCTCGCGGCGGAAGCGGGCCACCGCCTTGTCTGCCGTCGAGGTCCCGCTCCCGCCGAGCGCCTCGGGGCGAATGAGCTTGATGGCCGAGGGGCGGGCGAGCAGGGTGTGTTCGGCGCGCCAAACCTCGCCCATCCCGCCCTCGCCGATCCGCTCCGCGAGCCGGTAGCTCCCGAGCTCTCGCGCCCGGTACAGGGACTGCCCCAGCCCGTACACGTGGGTGCTGGAGGTGAGCCCGATGCCGGCGCAGATGAGCGGGGCGACGGTCATCGACGCCGTCAGCTGCCAGTCCTCGCCGGTCAACGGCACCCCGGCGACGAGGCTCGCGACACCCACCGCCAGGGGAACCGTTGCTGCGGCGGCGAAGTAGCCGATGGCGGCGTGCCGTCTCGTGTAGGGAGCCGAAGACGAAAACCCCACGATGAATACGCAGACCCACAGGGTCACCCCGAGACCTTTCTCCAGGACTGGCGCCCAATCCAGGGGGATCCACCGCCGCCGGATCGCGAGCCCGTAGGCCGCGGCTCCGAGGATGAAGGGGAGGGTCCAGGGGAGGGTCCACCCCAGGTTGGCCCAGTACTCCGCCCAGGCGCCGGTCACCGCCTGGGGGATGTGGAACAGGGACATGGCCACGGCGTAGGCGACCGCGTAGAGGAGCCCCACCTTCCCGAGCCGGGCGGCGGACTCCTCCAGCATCTCCTGGGGGAGGTGGGGGTGGGTGCCGGTCGGGACGCTCCATCCGATCGGGCCGTGGAAGGCCCTGGCGTCGACCCGGCGGCGCCCTGTCGGTCCGGTCAACCCGGTCTTCGCTTCATCGCCCATTGCGTGGCCTCAGCGAAGGATACCTCGCTGCGTAGGGCGCAAGGGGTCACGTGGGATCTCTGCCTGTACCTGCTCCAGGTCGACCTTGGCCTTCCGGAAGCGACCCTGGGCGGCGAAGTAACGCTCGAGCGCGTCCTTCGACATGTCGGGCTGGACGTTGATCACGACCCGATCTCCGTCAAAGATCTCGTAGACGGCGTACAGGCCGGATTGCACGGCCAGACGCACCAACTCGATGCCTTCCGCCGGCTCGGACTTCCACCCGGTCGGACAGGGAGACAGGATGTGGATGAAGCGGAAGCCACGCAGGTCCAGGGCATAGCGGAGCTTGCGCATCGCATCGTCGAGGTGCGCCATGGAGATCGTGGCGGTGTAGGGCACCCCGTGGGCGGCCATGATGCCCACCATGTCCTTCTTGCGCTTTTTCTTGCCGAAGGGGGTGGTGGTGGTGGCCGCGCCGACGGGCGTGGCCGAGGACCGCTGTCCGCCCGTGTTCCCATAGATCTCGTTGTCGTAACAGACGTAGAGGATGTCCTCGTCGCGCTCGGCCGCGGCTGAGACCGTGGCCATGCCGATGTCGTAGGTGCCGCCGTCGCCGGCCCAGCAGATGACCCGGGTGTCTTCGCCATTCAGCCGGGCGGCCTGGGCGAGACCGGTGGCGACCGCCGCCGTGGCGGCGAAGGTGGTGGCCACGATCGGTGCCCCGTAGGCCGACGATGGGAAGGGCCCGGCGGCGACGATCGCACAGCAGGCGGGGATCGTGATCTGAACGGGCCGGTGGGCGATTGCTCGGCTGAGGGTGTGCCAGGCGATCGACATCCCGCAGCCGCCGCAGTTGGTGTTTCCGGGGCGAAGCAGGGGCTCGCAACGGTCGAGATCGGTCTGTGCCATCCCTTCGAGCACTGGCTCCAACATCACGCCACCTCCAGGATCTGGGGGGTGGTTGCCTGGTCGCGTCGGGTGACGTCCTCCACGACCTGCACGAGGTGCTCGGGACGGACATCGCCGCCGCCGAGACCCATCATGTAGTTCTGCACGACGGCGTCGCCGTCGTAGAAGGTCTTCAGCTCGCTCCACAGCACACCACCCAGCCCCGGGGACAGGTCGCGATCGATCACCGCGATGTGCCGGGCGCCGGCGAGCAGTTGCCGCAGGGGCTCTGCAGGGAAGGGACGGAACATCCGTACCCGCAGGGACCCCGCGCGGATCCCCTGGTCGCGGAGCCGGTCCACCGCGGTGCGGGCGGTGGCCCCGAGGGTGCCCATGGAGATCACCACGACCTCGGCATCCTCCATGCGGTAGGGGACCACCGGGTCGGCTGGCCGGCGTCCGAAGGCGCGCTCGAAGGCATCTTGGACCTCCGCGTAGACCGCAGGCACCCGGTCCATGGCCTCCGCGAGCTGGCGCCGGTGGACCTCGGTCTCGTGGGGGAAGTCCAGTCCCCCGAAGGTGCGCGGGCGGTCCGTCACCATGTGGGGCAGGTTCATGGTCGGAAGATAGGCGTCCACCACCTCCTGGTCCGGGACGTCGGTCTCCATGAGGGTGTGGGACAGGACGAAGGAGTCCTGGCACACCAGCACCGGGAGCAGCAACCGGGCGTCCTCACCGAGGTGGAAGGCCAACAGAATGGTGTCGAAGACCTCCTGGTTGTCTTCGCAGTAGAACTGGATCCACCCCGTGTCCCGGAGCATCATCCCATCGCCGTGATCGGCCCAGATGTTCCACGGGGGCCCCAGGGTCCGGTTCACCGCCATCATCACGATGGGCAGTCGGAAGAAGGCCGCGGCGTAGACGTTCTCGACCATGTAGGCGAGCCCGTTGCTGGACGAGGCGGTGAACGATCTCGCGCCGCTCAGCGAGAAGCCCATGCACACCGCCATGGCGCTGTGCTCGCTCTCCACCTTCACCACGTGGCCCTTCTCGATGTCCAGGGAGCTTAGGAGCTCAACGCACTCGGTTTGGGGCGTGATCGGGTAGATCCCGCTCCCGAAACCCCGTGCGGTGCGGTTGGCGCGACCCGCCATGGCGGCCGCCAGTCCGGAGGCATGGTTGGCGGTGATCAGCTCGGTGCTCATGGTTCCACCATCACCATGGCGCCGCGCGGACACTCGGTCACGCAGATGCCACAGCCCTTGCAGTAGTCGAGATCGATGTAGTAGCCGCCTTCATGGCGGTGGATGATTCCTTCCGGGCAGTAGACCAGGCAGGTGTCGCAATTCGTGCACTTGCCGCAACTCAAACACCGTTGGGCATCGCTGGCATCGGGCAGGCCGAGATTCGCCTCGCGGTAGTCCCCAATGCGCTCCGTCGGCGGCTCGTGCATCAGCTCGCTCGGTGGATGGCGTGGGAAGTGCTGGAACCGGATGTCGGCGGTGGTGACCTTGGCCACCCCAGCGGGCCGCTCGTAGATTTCGACCGGCTCGCCGAGCGCCGCCAGCACCTGCGTCGCGACCCGCCGTCCGTGGCCGATGGCATGCGCCACCGTGCCCTCTCCCGTCGCCACATCGCCGGCGGCGAACACCGGGAGCGACTTGTCCCCGTCCCAGATCCGGCTGTCACGCAGCGCCCAGCCCTCCGGCAGGAACTCGGTCTCGGCCCCCTGGCCCAGGGCCAGAAGCACTGCGTCACAGTCGTGCAGGGTGGTGCGGTCGGTCACCAGGGGGCGGCGTCTGCCGCTCTCGTCGGGTGGCCCCATCTCCACGTCCGCCAACTCGATGCCCTCGACGCGTTCGCGACCCAGGAAGGAGATCGGAGCCTTCTGGTACTGGATCTCGACTCCTTCCTGCAGCGCCTCCTCGATCTCGTCGGCGATGGCGGGCATCTCGGCGCGTGTCCGCCGGTAGGCCACCACCACGCTGTCGGCTCCGGCCCGCAACGCACTGCGGGCGCAGTCCATTGCGGTGTTGCCGCCTCCGAGCACGATGACGCGTCCCAGCAACCCGCGCTGCTCACCGGAGTTGATGCGGGAGAGGAAGTGGATGCCCTGCTCCACGCCGTCGAGGTTGGCTCCCTCCACCCGCAGGGGGCGCAGCCACTGCAGCCCCGTCGCCAGGATGACCGCGTCGTAGGACTCGGCCATCGCGGCCAGGTCCTCCCCGGTGGTCGGCTTGCCGCAGCGGGCCTCGACCCCCAGGGCCA
>JAFDJI010000612.1 GCA_019307545.1 Deltaproteobacteria bacterium
GATCGAGGCCGACGGCGTTCGCCGCACCCGGCCCCCGAAGCCTGCGCTGCCCGAGGAGTCGCGCTGCCCCCCCGAGGTCTCCGCGGAGGGATGTCGTGCGTTGTACGTGGCGGCAGTGCTCTACGGAGACGGGCGTAGCGAGGAGGCTCTGGAGGAGTTGGACGAGGTACGCCGGGTGGCGCCGGAGTGGACCCGGCCCCTGAACCTGGAGGCCACCATCCGCCTCCATGCAGGCGAAGATCGCGCCGCCATCGCCCTGTACCAGCGGAGCCTGGCTCTGGACCCTTCCCAGGAGAAGCTGTACATCCTCCTGTGGAAGCTGTGGCAGGACGAGGGCGACGAGCGCGCCGCGCGCGAGGTGATCCGGGAGGCCCAGGCCCAGGGTGCAGGCGTGGGAACGGTGGCGACCCTTCCTTGCCCGCGACGAGCTGGACGCGTACTTCGCTGCGGAGACCTCCGGGCGCTACCACGCTGACGCCCAGTCCCTGCGGAGCGAGGTCGACCGCTTCGTGTGGCGTCTCTGGATGGCCTTGTTCTTCGGGACGGCGGGCCTCGTGCTCACGATACCGGGGGTTCTGTGGTGGCGGAAGAGCGGCGTCGGCCTGGAGCAGCTCCTGCAACGCGCCCCGAGTGCCTACCGAGATGTCGCCCGGGTGGGCTCGGCCATTCGGCACGAGGTGGTGAAGCACAACACCACAATCCTCCCCGCGGTGGCGGAGGCGCTGGACCACTCCGACCCCGAGCCCGCCTGGTGGGCCGCCGAGAAGCTGTTCGGAGAGCGTGGAGCCGTGCAGAGGTTCCGGGCGTACGTGCGCGAGTTGGAGGTGCTCGGGCGGATGCACGGGGTCCGCCTCAACCTCCGCCACCGCGATCCCGCGCTGGGACCCCTCATCGCTGCGGTCGACCAGCTCGAGGCGCTGAGCGGGGACCTCTCTCACGGCTCCGGGTGGGGGCTCGCCGACAAGCTGCGCGACGTCTCCACCACCCTGAACGAGCGGGGCTACCGGGCGCTCGGCGCGCTGTTGAGCCGGGTGTGCCTGCTCCGGTTGGACGAGGGTGTGTTTCTGTCCGCCTGGGACCAGGTGGTGGGCGAGCCCGAGTTTCGGGAGGTGGCCCTGCCGGAGTTGGAGGTGGTCCTGCCGGAGGAACCGGTGCTGCTCAGGATCTACCGGGGCGACCTGGAGGACATCCTGGTGAACGTGTTCCGGAACAGCCTCGCCGCCACCCTGCAGGCGACCGAACCCGGCCGCCCGCCGAGGCCGGTGGGGGTGGGCACGGAGACCGAGACCGACTGGATCACCGGTCTCGATCGGGTCGCCATCCGGATCAAGGACCACGCTCCCGCCCGCATCACCACCGCACTGATCCGCAGCCGCTACATCGAGCGGGGGCTGGGGCTCACCGTGGACCTGATCAGCCGCAACGGCGGGTCCATCCACGTGGAGGACGAACCCGGGTGGTCGAAGGCGGTGGTCATCCGCCTGCAATGCGCCGAGGAGGCCTGATGCGCATCCTGGTCATCGAGGACGGCTACGAGTACATCGAGGCCCTGGAGCGGTTCCTGCCCGATGGGTTCCGTTGGACCCGGTCGGGGAGCGGCCCCGCCGCGCTCGAAGCCCTCTCTGGAGGCCCCTTCGATGCGGTGTTCCTCGACATGCGCTTCGATCGGACCCCGGACGACGCGTTGCTCGGGGACCTGGCGTCGACCGCGGATCGGTTCAACGGGGACCCGGTGCAGGCGCGCCTCTTCCTCCAGGACCACCAGGGCAACTACATCCTGGCCGCACTGCGCGAGGCGGGCGTGGGTCTCCCGGTCCTCCTGTCCTACGACTTCGAGGAGGAGCCACGTCGCTTCGCCCGCCTCGCGGAGCGGTTCGGGCCCATCGAATACCTGCCCGACAACGCCAGCCCCATCGAGATCGCCGAGCGGCTACGGCGCCTCGCGGGTTGAGTCCTCGAGGATCGGTCCCACGACGCAGGTCGCCTCGTTGCCCCAGGTCGCCACCGGATCGTCGCCGCCGGCCCACACCGTGTCGCCCTGGGCGTCCCAGCAGCGGGAAAATGCGATCATCTCCTCGCTTCGCCACACGAACCCTTCTGCGCGGCCCCCTTCCGGGGTGTTGACCGCCACCGCGACCCCCGGCCAGGACTGGCCATCGTTGGTGACCTCGAAGGCCCCCCACCAGGAGATCGCGTGGTCTCCGACGAACCCCCACACCCGGTCCGGGTCGCCGCCCAGGGAATCGGGGAGGCGCCGCACCTCTACCTGGTAGTCGGTGCCGGTCTTCGCGTAGGCGATGTCGAGCACCCCGTCCCCGTGCCCGTCCACCAGGCCTTCCGCGGAGTACAGCCGCCACTCGGCGGTCCCGGCCTCGCTCCCCTCGTGGCGGCCGCCCGCGAGCTCCGCCCAGGGTCCGATGCGATCGGGGGCGCCGTCCAGGGTCCAGGTGAAGGCGCCTCCTTCGCCACGCACGATGGTGGCGCGGATCCACCAGGAGTACGTCTCCCCGAGGAGATCGAGGACCACCGGGACCATCTCCCAGCTCCGGTGGGTCTCGCGGCGCTCGTCCGCCGGCACCCCCATGAGCGCCTCTCCCGAGGCCACCAGGGGAGCGAGGACCACCCAGATCTCCACGGCCGCCACCACCGCGCCCGCGAGGACGGCGTCGTCGCCGACCGGCACGTCGACGAAGTTCGCTGGCGGTGCGAAGCGCTCCGCGCTGGGCAGCGCGTTCAGGTACTCCTCTTCCTCGTAGAACAGGGTGTTCGTAATGGGGTCGCTGCACCCCGCGAGCACCAGCAGCGCTGGGAGGGCCCGCCTCAAAACCGGTACCCCACGGTGAGCGCCAGCTCCGAGAACAGAGGGGCTGGATTGTCGTCCCACCGGACCGGGAGGATGAGGAGGGACTGGGTATAGTCCACGTTGAAGCGGCCGTAGTGGATGCCGACCCACCCGGCCAATCCGGGTGCCACGCTGGTGGCGGACTGGCGATCCAGGGAGACGTCCTGGAAGTCGCGGGCGAAGTGGACCAACTCCACCCGACCGCCTCCACCGGCGCGGACGATGCCCCGGCCAGTGGCCCATCCGGCGTTGGCGCCGGCGGAGTAGGACCGGACCTGGACGTCCTGGTCCCCCACCAGATCGAAGGCCAGGGTGGCCGACCCGGTGCCGGTCACCAGGTCCACCGACCAGAAGGGCCCCTTGCGGTGGGGCAGGAAGCGGAGCTGCGCCCCGGCGACCACATGCGCCGGGATGTACTCGTGGTTGAAGATCGTGTTGGTCCCGAAGGTGCGTACCCCGAGCACGGCCTGGAGGTTGAGGCGTGGGGTGGTGGCCCGCCGCACCTGGCGCTCGAGGTCGCCGCGGGCCGCGGTGTCCTCGTAGGCCATGGTGAAGAAGTCGACCTCCCGCACGGTGATCTGGTCGCCAGGATCCAGGGTGTACGCCGCCTCGTCCACCCATCCGGGCATGCGGTGGTGCACGAAGTAGGCGCAACGTACCGTTTGCGGGTCTCGTCCCATACCGCATACGCACCGTCCAGGGCCCCATCGAAGACCAGGAAGGCCTCCGCGGTGAGCAGCCGGGTGAGCTGCACCTCGCCGGAACCGGACAGGTCGTAGTCGAAGGCGGGGGTCTGGGAGCCGGGGGCGTGTCGGGTGCCGAAGGCGGTCTCGCTGAGCACGTACGAGTACGCCTCGGTGAGGGTCACGGCTCCGTCGTGGTCCTGGTCCGCCGCGCCCAGCAATGCCGAGTGGAGGTAGTAGGTGAAGAAGCCTCCGCCAAGGTCCTCGGATTCTTGAGAAAACTCTGATCCTGGGGAGGAGGTCAGGAAGGCGGTCCCCCGGGTGGCGGACGCGTCCACGGCGAAGGCGTGGGAGGGGCCGCGGGTGCCCCCCTTCTGGCGAACCGCGGAC
>JAFDJI010000613.1 GCA_019307545.1 Deltaproteobacteria bacterium
TTCAAATGCGCCTGGCCGAGGCGAGCGTCGGGAGCGAACACCCGGGTTGCGCCCCGCCGACCGCTGTGTGACGGGAATGGGTTGACCATCCCCGGAGCTCGACTTGCCCAACGCCTACATTTCCGGCACCGGCTTTTACGTGCCACCCCGTGTCGTCACCAACGATCAGCTCGTGGAAGAGTACGGCATGGACACCAGCCACGAGTGGATCGTGAAGCGCACCGGTATCGAGGAGCGCCGGTTCGCTGAAGAGGGGGTCGGTACCGCGGACCTCGCCACCGAGGCCAGCCGCATGGCCATCGAGGACGCGGGCCTCGAGACGGGCGACATCGACATGATTGTGTTCGCTACCCTTTCCCCGGAGCACGCGTTCCCCGGCTCGGGGGTGTACCTCCAGCGCAACCTCGGCTTCGCCGACCTCAAGCCGCCCAAGTTCGTGCCCGCGCTGGACGTGCGCAACCAGTGCTCCGGCTTCCTCTACGGCCTGGCCACTGCGGCCTCGATGGTGCAGGCGGGTGGTGTCAAGCACGTGCTGCTGGTGGGCGCGGAGATCCAATCGGCCGGCATCGATCTCACCACCCGGGGCCGCACGGTGTCCTCTCTGTTCGGGGATGGCGCGGGCGCGGTGGTGGTGAGCCCCACCGACGAGGACCGCGGGGTGCGGGGGTGGTGGCTCGGGGCCGACGGCCGATTCGCGGATGCGCTGTCCCAGAAGGTGTGGGACGTCCGCAGGCGGCCCTTCTTGAAGGTGGACGCGGAGGGCAACGGGTTCGTGCCCGTGGAGGACGTGTGGGCCCACATGAACGGCAAGGTCGTCTTCAAACACGCCGTGGAGAAGATGATCCTGGTGATGATGCAGGCCTGCTGGGAGCAGAAGATCACGGTCAAGGACATCGACCTGTTCTACCTGCACCAGGCGAACATGCGCATCAACCAGTACGTGGCCAAGCAGCTTGGGCTGCCCGACGAAAAAGTGGTCTACAACATCCAGAAGTACGGCAACACCACCGCCGCCACCATCCCGCTCATGCTCGCGGAGTCCCAGCGGGACGGCCGGTTGCAGCGCGGAATGAAGATCGCGCTCGTCGCCTTCGGGTCTGGATTCACCTGGGGCTCGGCAATCCTGGACTGGTAGGAGCGCGTTGCCAGCGGGCGGTTTGGTCTCGACCGTGGACTTTGCAGGGATTTCTCAAGCCGATCGCCCCTGAGCCGCGCTACCCTTCTCGATCCCGGTGGAGGCATGATGCGAACGACGGCATTGATGGCGTTGATCCTGGTGGGTTGTGGCCCCGTGACCGGGGTGCTCTCGGAGCCCGGCGACACCGACATTTCGTCGGATGACACGGCCGCCGACACCGACACCGACGTCGATACGGACGCGGACACCGACGCCGACACCGACACCGACACCGATACCGACGTGGAACCGGACTTGTCCGAGTGGGTGGGAGGGCGCCAGTTCTACTTCCCGGACATCGTGGGCAGCACCTGCACCGCGGACGTGACCGAGGAGGGGATCAACATCACCGACGACGGGGCGTGGGACGACGCGGTCTCCGCCTGTATGCGCTGCGAAGAGGTGTACTGGATCGAGGTGGAGCCGGAGCGGATCTGCGGGGACGTCGTCCCAGGCGGACAAGGGTACGCGGTGAGCAGTCCGGTGATCCGCGGACTGGACTTCATTGGGACCGGCGGCGAGGTGATGGTGTACGCGATCCGCGAGGGCTGGAACGGCTGGAATGCCGAGGAGCTTGCGGAGGGCACGCTGGCAGGCGTCGAGTTGACGTACAGCTACGACGGCAGCGCCTATGGCGCCGCGTACACCGCGACGGGTTTCGTAGACTTCGACTGAGCCCGGATAGAGGCGCCCCGACTTGCTGACTCGGGCAGGCGTTTCGGGTACGCTCGCCCCCACCAACTGGAGTGAGGGTCGCATGTCCTTTCCGCCGTTCACCACCGAGCACGAGCAGTTCCGCGACACCATCCGCGAGTTCGCGGAGCGGGAGATGGCGCCCCACCGCGAGGAGTGGGAGCGCGCCGGCCACTTCCCGCGCGAGATCTTCAACCAGCTTGCGGACCTCGGTGCGCTGGGCATCCACTACCCGGAGGAGTACGGCGGCCTCGGCCTCGATTGGTGGTTCAACTGCGCCTTCATCGAGGGCCTGGCCTGGTGTCGCAGCGCCGGGGCGATCATGTCGATCCTGGTCGACACCGACATGGCGACGCCGATCATCAACGAGATCGGCACCAAGGAGCAGAAGGAGGAGTTCCTCGCGCCCATGATCACCGGGGAGAAGGTGGGGGCGTTGGGCGTCACCGAGCCGGGCGCCGGTTCAGACGTCGGCGCGCTCCGCACCACCGCCAAGAAGGACGGCAGTGACTACGTGATCAATGGTGCGAAGACCTTCATCACCAACGGGGCCTTTGCGGACTTCATCACCCTGGCGGTGCGCACCGGCCCCGAGGGCCACGCCGGGATCTCCCTGGTGCTGTTCCCCACCGACACCAAGGGCTTCACCGTGGGGCGCAAGCTCGACAAGCTCGGCACCCGGTCGGTGGACTCCTCGGAGCTCTCCTTCGACAACTGCCGCATCCCCCAGCGGTACCTCCTCGGGCAGGAGAATGCCGGCTTCTACTACATCATGACCAACTTCCAGGGGGAGCGTCTGGTGGCGGCGCTGATGGCCAACACCAGCATGGAGATGGCGATCAACGACGCCATCCGGTACGGCGACGAGCGCAAGCAGTTCGGCCGCCCCATCACCACCTTCCAGGTGTGGCGGCACACGTTCGCCGAGCACCTCACCGCGGTCGAGGCGGCCAAGGCGTTGACCTGGCAAGCGGTCGCGGAGATCGAGAGCGGCAGGGACCCCACCAAGCTGGTGAGCATGGCGAAGCTCTACTCCTCCGACCTCGCCCAGAAGGTGATGTACGACTGCCTCCAGTTCCACGGCGGGTACGGGTTCATGGAGGAGTACGACATCTGCCGCGCCTTCCGCGATACCCGCCTGCTTCCCATCGGCGGCGGGACGTCCCAGGTGATGAAAGAGATCATCTGGAAGTGGCACACCATGGGTGGGTGATTTTTCGGAGAGCCCGCTAAACAGCGGCTTTCCGAAGCAAAAAAGAGATGGGGACCACCCCACGGAGGAACCGCAGATTTGCGCGAGTGTCCGCAGCCATGTGGGGCTGCGTATGGGGTGGATCTCGGGGGGCCCATTTTCACGCCACATGTGTACACGA
>JAFDJI010000108.1 GCA_019307545.1 Deltaproteobacteria bacterium
AGGTGCGCACTGGCCTCCCTGAGGCGTTTCTGCCCCTTGTCCCGATCGGAGTTGAACCCCAGCCAGCCAGCGACCCCCAACCCGCGCGCGCGAACCTCCGGCGGGACGTCCACCTCGGCATCGAGCGCGCGTTCCAGCCAGCCGAACACCAGCGTCCCCATGCGGCGATACCAGAAGAACGAGCTCACGGCCGTGGCATAGACCAGCGCGTCCTCGGGCCGTCCGTGGGTCAGTAGCCACTCGGCGGCTGCGTGAAGGTTGTCCTCTTCCCCAAGGAGTCCGCAGTACATCTCTTCCGAGTATCGGCCCCCGAGGGTGGCGGGTGCCGATCGCTTCGCCAGCTCCAAGAAGAATGCGGCGTGACGTGCCTGCACGGCTGCCACCTCTCCCCGCTCGATCAGCCGCCGCGAGGTGTACTGCCGCACCATCTCCAGCATGCCGTAGCGGCCCTGTTCGCCGGGTCGGGGCACGATCATCGACTTGTCGACCAGCTCTGCGAGGGCGTCGAGCACGTCCTCTGTGGGGAGCGCCTCACCGCCGGCCACCGCTTCGGCGGCCTCCAGGGAGAATCCTCCGCGGAACACGGACAGGCACTCGCAGAGGCGGCGTTCCGCCTCGGTGAGCAGGTCCCAGCTCCAGTCCCAGACTGCGGCCAGGGTCTGCTGGTGCGGCCGGGCTTCGCGGTGGCCCCGGGGCAACACCTTGAACACGTCGGTGAGCCGAGCGGCGAGCTGCGCGATGGGCAGCACCCGGGTCCGCGCAGCGGCCAACTCGAGCGCCAGGGGCACCCCGTCGAGGGTGCGGACCACGCGGGCCACGTCCGGGGCGTTGTTGGAGGTCAGGGCGAAGCGGTCGTTCACGTCTTGGGCGCGCTCCACGAAGAGCTGGACCGCCTCGCTCTGCGCCACGGCCTGCACGTCGGACGTGCCCTCCGCTGGAAGGTCCATGGGGGCGACGGAGTGCACCCGTTCACATCGAAGACCCAGGCGTGTCCGGCTGGTGGCCAACACCGTGAGCCCCGGAGCAGCACCCAGCAGGTCGTCGACCTCGGCGGCGACGGCGTCGATGAGGTGTTCGCAGTTGTCCATCACCAACAGGGTGCGCAGCCCCGAGAGGACCTCCCCGAGGCGCTCAGCCGCCACCCCGAGAGTGTCGGCCAGGACCGCGGGTACCCGCTGGGGGTCTGTCTCGGGGGCGAGGTCGATGAACCACACCCCGTCGGGGTGTCCGTCACTCACCTGGCCGGCGAGCTCGATGGCGAGCCGGGTCTTCCCCACCCCGCCGGCGCCGTGCAGGGTCAGCAGCCGCGCCTCGGCCAGCCGGTCTGCCAGGGTGGCCAACAGCGCTCGTCGACCCACGAAGGCGCTCGTCGGGGACGGCAGGCTGGAGGGCGCGAGCACCGACTTGGGTCTCGCCCGGGGCGCAACGCCTTTCCCGAGGAGGGTGGCGACGCGTTCTGCGAGGTTCGAGAGGAAGGGGTCCGGCCCTTCGATCTGCACGAACTCGCCCCGGCGCAGCGCGAGCAACCGCGCGGCATTTCCCTTCGGCGGGCGCATGCAGGTCCAGAAGGTGCCGTACGGAGGGGTCGCGTTGCGCTCGATCGCCCGCACCAGAGCGGTGTCCCACTGGCCGGACCAGCCACATACGATCAGGCCGTGCTCACCAAAGACACGGTCGAGCAGGGCGTCGATGGCCGGATCGTAGTCGTCCACTGCCCGGGGGCTGTTCTTGATCCTGGCGTCGAGGTAGTCACCGTGGACCTTGATCACCGTGACCTCGCCCTCCCCGAGGGGCGGGACACCGGCCAGGTCGCCGGGGGTGGAGATGACCCTGGGCGCGACGCCAACGTCCTGTAGGGCTCGTTCGAGCAAGCGGTCGAAGCTCGTGGTCACGAGGATGCGCACCGCTCCCCGTTTGACCAGGTCTGCCGCTGCGCGATGCGCAGTGGTCGGCGTCTTGATTCCGCGGCGGCGTTCTGCCTCGGTGGGCTCGAAGTAGCCGCGCAACAGCCGGCTCCGCTCGGTCGGCGTGGGCGCGACCATGACGAGCAGCTTGCTGTAGTCGGGCTCCTCGCCGTAGCGCGCCTGGTACCAGCCCGCCGGGTCGTCTCCGCAGGCCTCTCCGAGCGCCCCAGCGACCCGGGAGGTGAGATCGAGCACCATCCCCCACCCGGTGGGGATCCCGCTGGTGAACGAAATCTCCGAGCCCAGCAGGCAGGCATACGCCCCCGGGTTGGCGTGCAGGGTGAGCGCCAGGCGAACGGTGGGATCGAATCCCATGCCGTCGGCTGGGGCTACGAGATCCGCGGGCGGCAGGGTCTGGGGCGGGGAAGGGAGCGGGGCGGGCGCATCGGTGCGGATGTCCGCGGGCAGGGGCGTCACCGCGGGCATGCCCTCGGGTGGGGGCGCGGGGCGGTGCTGGCCCCACCACTTCGCGGCGCTCTCCTCGCCCCACGGTCGCTCCAGTGGGCATCCGGCGAGCCGTTGCGCGACCTCCTTCATCGTCTGTGGCCGCTTCGCCGGGTCCTTCTCGAGACAGTCGAGGATCAGCCGCTCCAAGGCCTCGGGGATGGGCAACTCGGTCCGGTGTGACGGGGGCTCGGGCGTCTTCTCGAGGTGGTCCAGCACCATCTCGAGGGGGGTGGCGCCGCCAAAGACGAGGTGCCCGGTGAGCAGCCAGTACGCGACGCAGCCCAGGGAGTAGATGTCGGTGCGTGCGTCCACCCGGCCGGTGACGGTCTCCGGTGAAAGGAACGCCGGAGAGCCCGGGGCCGTCCCATCGGTGGTGAGGTGGGAGACCTCGACCCCGGCATCGGGCACCGTCTTCACCAGGCCGAAGTCCAGGACCTTCACGAAGTCGTGCTTCAAGCCGCGCTTGCACAAATAGGCGTTGGCCGGCTTCACGTCTCGATGGATGAGGCCGTGGTGGTGTGCCTCCTCCAGGGACTCGCAGACCTGCAGCAGCAGGTAGATCGTCCGGTTCACCCCCAGTGGGCCGTACTCATCCACGAGCTGCTCGAAGTTCAGCCCGTGGAGGAGCTCCATCGCGTAGTAGAAGGTGCCGTCCTCGGTGACCCCGTAGTCGAAGAGTTGGATGGTGTGTGCGGACTCGAGCATGGAGGTCGCCTTCGCCTCCCGCTCGAACCGCCGCAACAGGGTCTCGGCATGGGTGGCGCCGGTGACCCCGAAGGCGTCCGGCCGGACGAGCTTGATGGCTGCCTTGCGTCCGAGCATCCGGTGGCGGGCGCGCCACACCTCGCCCATCCCGCCGCGGCCGAGCAGGTCCACCAACTGGTAGTTCCCGAACACCTGCCCTGGTTCCATCGGCTCAGACCTCCCCATTCGCGCCGCGCAGCCGCTCCAGCGCCTCGGCCAGGCGCGCCGCCGCCTCGTGCTCTCCCGCCGCGGCAGCTGCGCGGGCGGAGGCCTTGAGCAGGACCTCCAGCACCCTGCGGGATGCCGCCGCTCGGGGCTGCTTGAAGAGGACCTCGAACAGATCGGCAGCCGCTTCGGCGTCGCCGGGACGGGGTGCACCGATGCGGCCCCAGCCCATGTAGTAGACGAGGGTTTCCCGGGACAGGGTGGCCAGGACGTCGAGCACACGGTGCGTCGTCGCCAGCGCTCCTCGGACGTCCCCCTGGAGAATCTGGGACATCGCCAAACCCTGGAACCCACCCGCAATGCTCATCGGGTCCCTCATCGTCCGCGATACCTCGACCATTTCCAGGCTGGCCTCCCGCAGGTCTTCTGCGCACGCCAGGAGGCGCAACAATGCCAACTGGGAGGTGAGCGCGACGAGCTTCGTCGACGCATCCCTGGCAGTCCGCACCGCCGCGTCGCTGGTTGCCCGCGCTGCCGCCAGCTCCCCGCGGCTGAGGTGGAGCAGGGCTGCCGCCGCGTTCTTCAGCGAATGGGCCACTGTGTGCTCGGGGACGGTCAGCCGGTGGTCTTCGAACACCGCCGCGGCGGCATCGCAGTCGCCGCGCAGGAAGTGGACCATGAACTGAAACCCCAGGAAATAGGTCGCATCCACCGGGCGCCCGAGCGCCGTGTAGAGCTCTGTCGCCTCTTCGAGGTAGGCCAGGGCCTTGTGCTGCTCGGAGGAGGCCGCGTACAACCAGCCCGCGATCCCCAGCCCGCGCGCCCGAAGCGCTGGCGGTGCGTCCGGAGCGGCGCGAAGCGCGCGCTCCAGCCAGGCGCGACCCTGCGCGCCCATCCGCCGGAAGAAGAGGTACCAGCCGACAGCCCCGGTGAAGGCCAATGCATCGTCGGGGTCTCCGTGCGCCAGGAGCCACTCCGCGGCCACGCGGAGGTTGTCGTCTTCTCCAGCGAGCTGCCCGTACATCTCGTCCGGGTGCTCGCCCCCGAAGGTGGTGGGTACGGAGCGCTCCGCGAGCTCCAGGAAGAACGCGGCGTGGCGTGCCCGCACGGCGGCCTCTTCACCCCGCTCCTGTAGCCGCCGCGACGTGTACTGCCGCACCATCTCCAGCATGCCGTAGCGGCCCTGTTCGCCGGGGCGGGGCACGATCATTGACTTGTCCACCAGCTCGGCGAGGGCGTCGAGCACGTCATCGGCGGGGAGCGCCTCGTCTGCGGCCACCGCTTCGGCGGCCTCCAGGGAGAACCCTCCCCGGAAGACGGACAGGCGCTCGCAGAGGCGGCGTTCCGCCTCGGTGAGCAGGTCCCAGCTCCAGTCCCACACGGCGGCCAGGGTCTGCTGGTGGGGACGGGCTTCGCGGTGGCCCCGAGGCAACACCTTGAACACATCGGTGAGCCGATCGGCGAGCCGCGCGACGGGCAACACCCGGGTCCGCGCAGCGGCCAACTCGAGCGCCAGGGGCACCCCGTCGAGGGTGCGGACCACCCGGGCCACGTCCGGGGCGTTGGTGGCGGTCAGGTCGAAGCGGTCGTTCACGTCCTGGGCGCGCTCCACGAAGAGCTGCACCGCCTCGCTCTGCGCCACGGCCTGCACGTCGGACGCTCCATCGGCCGGAAGGTCCATGGGGGTGACGGAGTGCACCCGTTCACACCGAAGGCCCAGGCGGGTCCGGCTGGTGGCCAACACCGTGAGCCCGGGTGCGGCGGCCAGCAGGTCGTCGACCACGTCCGCGACGGCGTCGACGAGTTGTTCGCAGTTGTCCATCACCAGCAGGGTGCTCAGCCCGGAGAGGACCTCTCCGAGACGCTCGGCCGCCACCCCGAGGACGTCGGCCAGGACCTCGGGTACCCGCTGGGGTTCGGTCTCGGGGGCGAGGTCGATGAACCACACCCCGTCCGGATGCTCGTCGCGCACCTGGGTGGCGAGCTCGATGGCGAGCCGGGTCTTTCCCACGCCCCCGGCGCCGTGCAGGGTCAGCAGCCGCGACTCGGCCAGCCGGTCCGCCAGGGTGGCCAGCAGCGCTCGTCGACCCACGAAGGCGCTGGTCGGGGTCGGGAGGCTGGAGGGTGCAAGCACCGAGGCGGACCTCGGCCGTGACGTTTCGCGCTTCCCAAAGAGGGTGGCGACCCGTTCCGCAAGGGTCGACAAGAAGGGGTCCGGTTCCTCGATCTGCACGAACTCGCCCCGGCGCAGCGCCAGCAACCGCGCGGCGTTTCCCTTCGGCGGGCGCCTGCAGGTCCAGAAGGTGCCGTAGGGCGGGGTCGCGTTTCGCTCGATCGCCCGAACCAGCGCCGTGTCCCACTGGCCGGACCAGCCACAGACGATGAGGCCGTGCTCGCCAAAGACCCGGTCGAGCAGGGCGTCGATGGCCGGATCGAAGTCGTCCACCGCCCGGGGGCTGTTCTTGATCCTGGCGTCGAGGTAGTCGCCGTGGACCTTGATCACCGTGACCTCTCCCTCACCGAGGGGAGGGACACCGCCCAGGTCTCCGGGGGTGGAGATGACTCTGGGGGTGACGCCAGCGTCCCGTAGCGCCCCTTCGAGCAGGCGGTCGAAGCTCGTGGTCACCAGCACGCGCACCACACCCCGTTTGACCAGGTCTGCCACGGCGCGATGTGCAGCGGTCGGCGTCTTGAGCCCTCGGCGGCGTTCCGCCTCGGTGGGCTCGTGGTAGCCGCGCAACAGCCGTTTTCGCTCGGTTGGGGTCGGCGCGACCATGACCAGCAGCTTGCTGTAGTCCGGCTCCTCGCCGTAGCGCTTCTGGTACCAGCCCGCCGGGTCGTCTCCGCAGTCCTCTCCGAGCACTCCGGCGACTCGTGAGGCGAGATCGAGCACCATCCTCCAGCCCGTTGGGATCCCACTGGTGGACGAGATCTCCGAGCCCAGCAGGCAGGCATACGCCCCCGGGTTGGCGTGGAGGGTGAGCGCCAGGCGAACGGTGGGATCGAGCCCGATGCTGTCGACTGGGGCCACGAAATCGGTGGGTGGCAGCGCCACGGCTGGGGAAGGGAGCGGGGCGGGCTCGGCGGTCGCCTGTGGCGCGGAGCGTTGTGGTCGTGCCGCCGGGTGCGGAGGCGTCTCCGCAGGGATGCCCTCGTGCGGGGGCGCGGGGCGGTGCCGTTCCCACCACTGCGCGGCGTTTTCCTCGCCCCACGGTTGCTCCAGCGGGCATCCGGCGAGCCGTTGTGCGACCTCCTTCATGGTCTGCGGCCGCTTCGCCGGGTCCTTTTGCAGGCAGTCGAGTACCAGCTGCTCCAAGGCCTCGGGGAGGGGCAACTCGGTCCGGTGCGACGGGGGCACCGGCGTCTTCTCCAAGTGCTCCAGCACCATCTCCAGCGGGGTGGCACCCCCGAAGACGAGGTGCCCGGTGAGGAGCCAGTACGCGACGCAGCCCAGCGAATAGACGTCGGTACGTGCGTCCACCCGGCCGGCGACGGTCTCCGGAGAGAGGAACGCCGGAGAGCCCGGGGCCATCCCATCGGTGGTGAGGTTTGAGGCCTCGACCCCGGCATCGGGCACCGTCTTCACCAGGCCGAAATCCAGGACCTTCACGAAGTCGTACTTCAAGCCGCGCTCGCACAGAAAGGCGTTGGCTGGCTTCACGTCTCGATGGATGAGGCCGTGGTGGTGTGCCTCCTCCAGGGACTCGCAGACCTGCTGCAGCAAGTAGATCGTCCGGTTCGCCGCCAGCGGGCCGTACTCATCCACGAGCTGCTTGAAGTTCAACCCCTGGAGGAGTTCCATCGCGTAGTAGAAGGTGCCGTCGTCGGTGACCCCGAAATCGAAGAGCTGGATGGTGTGCGGGGAGGTGAGGGTCGAGGTCGCCTTCGCCTCCCGCTCGAACCGCCGCAGCAGGGTCTCGGCATGGATGCCGCCCGTAACCCCGAACGCGTCCGGCCGGACGAGCTTGATGGCCGCCTCGCGTCCGAGCATGCGGTGACGGGCGCGCCATACCTCGCCCATCCCGCCACGGCCGAGCAGGTCCACCAGTTCGTAGTTCCCGAACGCCTGGCCGGGTTCCATGGCTGGCCTCAACCCCCCATAATGGGGACCTTCTGGAAGACCCTACCAAAGGAGCGAACAGTGAGGGCCGAGGAGATCGGTTCACGCGCCGTGGGGCCGGTGCGTCTCCCACCATCTCCGCGCCCGCGCTTCCTCCCAGCCGGCCTCCAGTGGGCATCCTCGAAGCAAGATCGCGAGCTCCGATGCGCTCTGCGGTCGGCGCTCCGGCTCCTTCTCGAGGCAGGACAGGACGATCCGGTCGAGCTCCGGCGGGATCGGGAGCTCAGATGCGGCGGACGGGGGGGTGGGGGTGTCGCGGATGTGGCAGACCACCATGTCCATGGCCGTGTCGGCCTCGAACACCAGGGAGCCGGTGAGGAGCCAGTAGGCGACACACCCCATATCAGGACCGTGTAGAGGGCTACCACGTAGCGAACCCGCCGGCGCGACCGATGGAGTAGCTCCGGGCTCAACCCCAGGGTGCGCGGGGAGGGGGCGGGAGCCGTGCTCGCCCGGCGCATGATCGTCCTGTGTCCGGTCATCATGGTCCCCCTTCCGCCACCCACCCCCGACAATGGCCAAGGGGTCGATTAGGACCCTACCAAAGGAGCGTGCCAAAATGGTCCGGGAGATCTACCGGGAGCTGCAGCAACGGCTCGACAAGTACTCCATGGGCTTTCCCGCGACCGAAACCGAGGTGGAGGTCCGGATCCTGGAGAAGCTCTTCACCGAGGATGACGCCCGGATGTTCCTCGCCATGTCTCCCAGGCTCGAGCCGGCCGCCCAGGTTGCCGCTCGGCTGGACCGGCCCGAGCCCGAGGTCGAGGCGAAGCTCGAGGACATGGCGGAGCGGGGGCTGCTGTTCGCCCATCGCAAGGGCGACGTGACCCGGTACGGCGCCGTCCCCTTCGTGCATGGCCTGTTCGAGTTCCAGGTCAACCGGCTCGATCGGGAGTTGGCCGACCTGGTCGAGCGGTACTTCGAGGACGGGTTCTCGCGGAACATGATCGACAACGCCGGCCATTTCCTACGCACGGTGCCGGTGAACGCGGCCATTCCGGTCGAGCACCAGGTCGCTTCCTATGAGGACGCAGTGGAGATCCTCGAGGGTAAGGACACGATCGTGGTCGCCGAGTGCATCTGCCGCAAACAGCGGGACACGGTCGACCGCTCCTGTGGCAAGCCGCTCGAAGTCTGCTTCTTGTTCGGGTCGATGGGCCAGTACTACCTGGATCACGAGATGGGCCGGACGGTCTCTCTCGATGAGGCGACGAAGATCCTGCTAAGCGCCCAGGAGGCCGGGTTGGTCACCCAGCCGGCCAGCTCCCAGAACCCCACCGGCATGTGCAACTGTTGCGGCGACTGCTGCGGCGTCCTGCGCTCGATCAACCTGCACCCCCGGCCTGCGGAGATCGTGTTCAGCAATCACTTCGCGGTGATCGACGAAGACCTGTGCAATGCCTGCGAGTCCTGCCTGGACCGCTGCCAGGTGGACGCGTTGGTCCTCGAGGACCTCACCATGCAGGTGAACCTCGATCGCTGCATCGGCTGCGGATTGTGCGTGGGCGCCTGTCCGGAAGAGGCGATTACCCTGAGCCTCAAGCCGGAGGACCAGCGCCGGGTGCCTCCCAGGACCAGCGCCGAGCAGATGTTCGGGATGGCCATGAAGCGGGGTGTCATCTAGCCTGGAGCCCTCGCGGTCAACCGCACCAAGCGGCTCATCAAGGCGCCCAAGCTGTACTGGGCCGACGCGGGTCTCGCGCTGCACCTGGGGGGGG
>JAFDJI010000614.1 GCA_019307545.1 Deltaproteobacteria bacterium
AGAAACCCGGCGGAGTCCCCCCGCAGTTACCTTTGCAGGGGCGGAGTCCCCCTGAAGTTACCTTTGCAGGGGCGGAGTCCCCCTGAAGTTACCTTTGCAGGGGCGGAGTCCCCCCGAAGTTACCTTTGCAGGGGCGGAGTCCCCCCGAAGTTACCCCGAAGGTAAGTTCGAGCGCACTCCGCCGTCGGAAAGGTAGGTTCGAGCGCACTCCGCCCTCGGAAAGGTAACTTCGAGCGCACTCTTCCGGGCCACGTCCCCCCATGCGGTTGGCCAGGGGGATACTCCCTCTGAGACCGCTACCAGCGGGTGGAGGGCAGGTGACCGGGAAGCACGTCTCGACCTGGGTGGTGCTTCTACGTGGCATAAACGTCGGCGGGAGGAACAAGGTGCCGATGGCCGCGCTGCGGGGGCTGCTCGAGGCGCTGGGTTGCGGCGAAGTGCGGACCTACATCCAGAGTGGCAACACGGTGCTCACCGCGACCAAGACGCTCGCAGCGCGGCTTCCGGAGGCGCTTGCCGAGGCGATGGCGGAGCGGTTCGGGTTTCGGGTTTCGGTCTTGCTGCGGGCGGGCCGGGACCTCGAGCGGGTCGCAACCACGAACCCCTTCCTCGCGACCGGCGCCGATCCGCGCCAACTGCACGTCGCCTTCCTCGCGGAGGTTCCGGAGGCGTCGGCGGTCGCCACGCTCGACCCGGACCGCTCTCCTCCCGACCGCTTCATCGTCCGGGGACCCGAGGTCTTCCTCCACCTGCCGAACGGGGTGGGTCGCACCAAGCTGACCAATGCCTACCTGGACCGGACCCTGGGGACGACGAGCACGGTGAGGAACTGGCGCACCGTGCTCGCGCTGGCGGAGTTGGCGAGGGGGTGAGGGTAGAGCCCGGGGTGCCGCTCTTGCTCAGGTGAGGAACAGGGTCGCGGCGACGATGCCCGCCACACCCATCGCCAGCACCATGCCCACCATCGCTGCCATCAGCAGGGCCGCGATGACCAATCCGGCGGTCCCGGCGGCCATCAGCGGGCCCATCATCGGCACCAGGTGCCGGTCCATCACCCGCTCGGCCTGGTTTGCGGCCTGCTTGGTGAACGTCACCGGGCACTGCACGGGAATATGGCCTTCAGCGCGTTGCTGCAGTCGGTCGAGCATCTCGTCGACCGTCTGATAGCGGTCCGCCGGGTCCTTGCTCACCCCCTTGTCGATGAACCAGCTCAGATCCATGGGAACCGGATCCTGGTGGGGGTGGCGGACCGTGCTCGCGAGGGGCAGGGGGCGTTCCTGAACGGCCCGGAGCAATGCCTCGAGATCCTCGATGTCGTCGAGGTAGTGGTGCAGGGTCAGCAACTCGTGCGTGAGCACAGACAAGCTGTAGACGTCGCTGCGTTGGTCAACCGGCAGTTTGCGGGCCTGCTCGGGTGACATGTACCGAGGTGTACCGATGAGCGTCCCGTCCCGTGTGTGAGGGAGCGTCTTGGCCGTGTCCTCGGTGCCGATGGTGGGGTCGCCGGTCCCGTCACTCTTGGCGATACCCCAGTCGAGCAGGAGGACCTCGCCGTAGGGCCCGATCATCACGTTTGCGGGTTTGATGTCGCGATGCACCACCCCGCGGGTGTGCGCGAAGGCCACGGCCTCCATGAGCCCCCGCACCAGCTGCACACGCTCCTCGATGCCGAAGCGAAGGTGGGTCGAGGCGTCGCCCTCTCGCAGCTTGTCGATGAGCTGCTCGAGGGTCATCCCTTCGACGTACTTCATCACGAAGTAGTAGTCGCCAGCTTCGTCTTGTCCCACGTCGTGGATGGGCACGATGTTTGGGTGCTCGAGCCGTCCAACGGTCTGCACTTCCTTGATGAAGCGCAGCATCGCGCTGGACGACTGCGCCGCGCTCTCGATCTTCTTGACGGCGATCTGCCGACCGATGTCTGCGTCCTTCGCCAGGAACACGTCCCCCACGGCACCAGCTCCGAGCTTCTTGACGATGTCATAGCGTCGCTCGCGGGTGGTGATGAGGACGGGCGGCTGGTCGCCGGTGACTTCAATGCGTGGGAGCACGGTTCTCCGACCTGGGGTCACGCTCTCCAGGGATTGTGCGAGCTGTGCAGCGACCTCATCGACCCAGGTGGGCGGCTGGCTATTGGGGTCCGAGGTGCTGTCGTCGTCCGCAAACCCCTCGGTCTTCTCCAAGGCCTCCGTCAGCAGCTTCTTCAGCGCTCCTGTGTCGGGAACCAGGGTTTCGTTCGGTTGACCAGTGGGCATCCTGACCTCCGCGGCACCGAATACTACCTACCGCGGTGCTCCTACCGCGGGCGGCGATCCCAGTCGGTCCGCCAGAGCAGGTCCTCGAGCCCCGAGGTGCGGCCGACCGGCCTGCGAAGCGCGCGCTGCAACTCCCCAGGATCGCCCAGCCAGTCGAGGCGGGAGGTGGTCCGGGTGATCGCCGTGTACACCAGCTCCCGGGTCTGGATCGGCGAGTCCCGCCCAGCGAGGACCACGGCCACTCGGCGGAACTGGGAGCCCTGGCTCTTGTGCACGGTCATCGCGAAGGCGCCCATATGGTCCGGGAGCCGTGCCAGGGCGATCTCGCGGGTCGTGTCGATCCCCTTGTCCTTCACCGGGAACACCGCCGCCAGGCCGCCCGCCGTCGGGAGCACGAGCCCGATGTCGCCGTTCATCAGCCTGACCTCGTACGAGTTCCGGGTGACCAGCACCGGGCGCCCGAGCCAGTGCCCGGAGCGGGTCGGGATCTTCACAGCGACGTCGGCCGCCAGCCCGGAGTGGTCGCGAATCGCCTGTTTCAGCGCTTGCTGGCAGCGCTTCACCATCGCACGCTCGAGCCCACTCACACCGAGGGGTCCGAGACGATGGACCGCGAGCACCCGGTAGCCCTCGAGGGCGCGGAGCAGCTCCAGGTGCAGGGAGGAAGCCCGGAGTGCCTGGTCGCCGGGACCGTGTGCTCGGATCGCGGCGGCAAGCAACCCGACGAAGCCATCATCCGCGAGGTAGGGCGCGGCGAGCTCGTCGAGGTGGGCCTGTTCGGGACGTCCGTTTGTCGGGACGCCGAGGTGGGTGATCCGGTCACGCATCTGCTCCTCTGGTGGGACCTCCTCCCCGCTCATCCAACGACCGACCTGGTCCAGCCGGTCGTCCCCTCTGCCCTGCAGCGCCTCCGCAACTACCGCCACGGTGGGGGCCTGCGTGAACCGGTGGTTGGTTGCGAAGGGGACCACCGCCGCGTGG
>JAFDJI010000615.1 GCA_019307545.1 Deltaproteobacteria bacterium
ACGTGACCGAGGCGTGCGAGTTCTACGTCACCCCCACCGGCTCCAACGCAGTCAACGTCACCCTGTTGGGACGCCGCGAGCTCACCCGGTCCTTTCGCGGAGCAATCCACGGGGGATTCCAGTCGAGAGTCGATGCGCATCGCCCCATTCGTGATCTGCTGAGCGGATCCAAGCGACTCACGACGCCCGAGCTCGTTGGCCCGCTCCGCCAACAGGTTTCCGGGACCGTCGCGAACCGAGCGGTGCTGGTGGGTGACGCCGCCGGGTTCGTGGACGCGATTACCGGTGAGGGGATGAGCATCGCCCTGATCTCCGCACGGATCGCGGCCGAAGTGCTGGACGACGCCCTTGGCCGTGATCGCCTCTCCCAGATCGACCTGCTCCCCTACGAGCAGCGCCACGCGCGAGCGGTCCAGGACGGCGCGCGTCTCACCGAGATCGTGCTCTGGGGCCTCCGGCAGCCCCGGATCGCGGAGCGGGTGTTGGGCAACCTGAAGCGCCACCCGGACCTGTTCGATACCTTGCTCGCGGTGAACGCGGGTCAGGCGTCCCTGCGCGACATAGGCTTGCGTGGCTTGGTGCGGATGCTGGTCGGGTGAGGGACATGGAGGTCTACACCGAAGACGGATGGCGGCTCGACGTGCAGCGGCTCCCCGCAGTCGGTGACCCGCACGGCGCCGCCCTGCTGCTGCACCCCATGTTGGCGGACCGCCGCATCTGGGATCGCCCGCGCGGAAGGGGCTTCGCCAGCACGCTCGCCAGCGAGGGGTGGGAGGTGTTCAACGCAGACTACCGGGGCCACGGCGCGTCGGGGCCCGCTGCCCGGGCGGGTGGGATCTGGACCTACGACGACCTTGTGCTGTACGACACCCCGGCCCTGGTGCGAGCGGTGCAGGCCGAGATGGGCGGCCGCCCGGTGGTGGTGGTGGGGCACTCCCTCGGCGGGCACGTGAGCATGGCTTCGGTTGGCCTCGGTAACTGCCAGCCCGACGCCATGGTCCTCCTCTCCACATCCCCCTGGACCCGCGCCTTCACGCGGAGCCGCCGCGCCCGCCTCCTGCGCGGGTTCGGAGTGGAGGTGTATCTCAGGCTGACCCAGGTGTTCGGCTACGCCCCCGCCGCGAGCCTCCACATCGGAACCGTGGACGAGCCCCTTCCCTACGTGGAGGACCTTTACCGCCACTGGCACGAGGGGTGGAGCAGCCGGGACGGGGTGGACTGGCAGCGCGCCCTGGCCGATGTCCAATGCCCGGTGCTCGCGGTATATGGACGCGCCGACTGGGTCCTGTGGCCCTTGCGGAGCGCCCGGCGGTGGCTCGCCCACACCGGCTCCATGGCGCTCGAGGTGTGGGAGGTCGGCAAGGGGGATTTCGGGTTGACCTACACCCCCGGGCACATGCCACTGGTCATCGACCAGCGGTCCCGGCCCGCCTGGTTGGCGATCTCGCGGTGGATGGAGGAGACATGCCGATCGTTGCCGTGAGAGGAGACCTCACTGTGCAGCAGGTGGACGCCATCGTGAACCAGGCGTGGGAACGCCTGCGCGTCTGATGTCTGCTCCCGTGCTTGCCTCCCACATCGTCCCAGACCTGGAAGAGGCGGTGCGGCTGGACAAATACCTGGTCGACACCTTCAGCCTGTTCCCCTCCCGGGCCAGCGCCCGCAAGGCGGCACGCCGCGGCGAGGTACTGGTGGACGGTGAACCCCGCCGCTCGGGCAGCTTCGTGGAGTCGGGGCACCACATCGAGGTGCTGCAGCCCGTCCGGGCACCGCCACGGCCCTGGCATCTTCCCCTGGAGCTTGCCTTCGTCGACGACTGGATGGCGGTGGTGGTCAAGCCCCCCGGTGTCATGGTGCGCGGCAACCACTACCGCACCCTGGAGAACGCCCTGGTGGCCACCTTGCCACCGTCCGCCGCAGCAGGCGCGCTGCGGTGGGCGAACCCGGTGCACCGGCTCGACGTCCGCACCGGGGGCCTGCTCCTGGTGGCCCGCACCGGACCCGCGCAGGTGGCCTTGGGACAGATGCTGGAGGAGCGAAGCATCACCAAGCGTTACCGCGCCCTGGCCCTGGGGCGACTGGAAGGGAAGGGGACCGTGAGGGAGCCCATCGAGGGCCGCGATGCGGTGAGCGATTGGCGCGCGGTGGCACACACCCGATGCCTGCGCACCGACTGGCTCACGACCGTGGACCTCTGGCCACGCACCGGTCGCACCCACCAGCTTCGCCGTCACCTCCGCCACCTCGACCATCCAGTCCTGGGAGACGACCTCTACGGCACGCCGGACTGCATCCTCCGCGGCAAGGGGCTGTTCCTGTGGAGCGTCGAGGTGGCCTTGTCCCATCCGGTCACCGGCATCCCAATGCAGGTCACCATCGATGAACCCCCGAAGTTCGGCACCTTCCGCGCAAGGGAAGAGCGGCGCTGGGCGCGCTACCGCCCGGGCGCAAGTGGGTGAGGGCTATTTCCAGGGGTCGAAGGCCACCCCATAGAGCAGCATCACCTGACCAGCGGGCGCCGAGGGGTAGTGGAGCACAGCGCGGATGTCCAGTTGGTGGGTGAGCTTCTGCTTGTCCTGCTTCAACCGCACCGCCGCCCGCAACCCGCCACTCAAGGTCCAAATCCCCGCCGAGGCGATCGGACCGATACGGAACCCGTCCCCTCCGATCATCACCCCGAGGGTGTGGGAGCCCATGTGGTGGAGCCTGTCGTCCTCCTTGGTGAGGTAGGAGTAGAATGGGGCGGTCTCGAGGCCCAGCAACAACCCGAGGCCCCGCCCGCCCGTCTCGCAGTGCAGCGCCACCACCGGCGAGATGGAGGGCGAGATGGGCATGTCGGAACCCACGTATTCCCAGCTGTACCGGGTGGAAGACCCACCCCCGGCCACGCCCACCGAGGCTCCGAACCGTCGGCACGCCACCATACCGGGGACCTTCCGCGGGGGGGCTTTGCGTCCGGATGCTACGACCGGTATCCGCTCCGGCTCGTCTCTCACCCGCTTCTTGTCGGTGGTGTCCTCGCCGGGCTCCTCACCAGGCTCCTCGGCGGCGGGGGCCACCGGGTCCGGCGGCGGGGAGACCCGCGCGCGTCGCCGCCCACCATCCCGATGCCTCGGCTGGCGCATGGGCTGACTCCACACGTAGAGCACCATCACCTCCCCGGTGCTCGGGTAGAACCAGGTGAGGCGCACCTCGACCCCCTTGAAGGTGTCACCGTTGTCCCAGGGGGTG
>JAFDJI010000109.1 GCA_019307545.1 Deltaproteobacteria bacterium
ATCTCCTTTACCCAAGCGTGTCGCTCCTTGTGCGACATCTTCGTGATCTCGGATCGGCTCCAGTGGAAATGGTACGCCACGAACGCTACCTCCTTGAAGATGTTCTCAAGGGGGTAGCTCACTATTCCCCCAGGCGTCCGAACTCCTTGTCGAAGCGGGCACCGCATTCGGGGCAGGAGACGCGCACGGTCGCCTCGTCCTCGTTGATGCGGTTGTACATCTCCTCGAGGAACCGGAGGTCCCCAGCGAAGAGGTTCTCGATGATGCCAGTGTTCACTTCGGCCAGGGTGCCCAGACGGATGATGACCCTGCTCAACAACACGATGATGAGGTACGCCCGATTCCGCTGCACCCGAAGGTCGTTCAGCGGAACGATCTCGTCTTTCGCGTTGGCGAGGCGCATCACACCCTCGCGATGAATGTTGCCTTCGCTATCCACATAGCCGCGCGGGAGGATGAACTCGTACTCGGTCTTGAGCTCCATGGGTCACTTTGCTCCATAAATAGAGAGGGAGTTGGGCGGAAGCCCCCCGACGCGGACGAGCAAGGCCCGTGGCGCCGGGGGGCAGGAGAAGTCCGGGTGCGGGCTACTCTTCGATGAGTGCGCCGCCGTCCCACTGGCCAATGCTGAAGATGACGAACTCTGCCGGCTTCACCGGGCAGATGCCGATCTGGACGTTGACCTGGCCAGCGTCGATGAGGTAGCGCGGGTTGGTCTCGTCGTCGCACTTGACGTAGAAGGCCTCATCGGGCGAAGCGCCGAACAGGGCGCCAGACCGCCAGACGCGCATCAGGTACGAGCGCACGTCGCGGGTGAGCTTCTTCCACAGGGTGTGGTCGTTCGGCTCGAACACGGCCCACTGCATGCCCTGCATGATCGACTGCTCGATCATGATGAACAGGCGGCGGACGTTGATGTACTTCCAGGAGGGGTCGGACTTGGTGGCGAGGGTACGCGCACCCCAACACCGGGTCCCACGGTCCTTGAAGGTACGGATCACGTTGATGCCGCGATCGTTGTACTGGCCCTGCTCGATGGCGTTGATGTTCTGCGAAAGGCCGGTGATGCCCATCACGATCTCGTTCGCCGGCGCCTTGTGGACGCCACGGTCGGTATCGACCCGCGCATACAGGCCAGCCATGTGGCCGCTGGGCGGAACGTACAGCTCCATCTTGTCCTTCTTGATCATCTTGCGACGCAGCGGGCCGCTGATCTTGATGTCCTGCGCACCCTCGTACCACGAAGGCTTGGTCACCTTGAGCCAGGGCACGTACAGCGCACCATAGCCCTTGTCCGAAGCTTGGATGTCCATGTCGCCGAGAGAGACGATCGGGCCGTCGAGGAGCGCAAAGCGGTCCTTGCGGGTCTCGCAGTGCTCGAGCATCTCACGCTGCTGGTTGAAGGTCAGGCCCGGAGAGACGTGGAGTGCCATGTCGTCGACATCGTCGAACGCGTACAGGCCAAGCTTGTCCGCCTGGTTCTCGCGGATGGAGCATTCCATGTTCTGGACGCCCATGATGTAGACGTAGCACTTGCCGCCGCCGTTATCGTAGAAGCCGTTCACGCCTGCGACGAAGGCGAAGATCGACGGCTGCGACAGGAACTGACGGAACTCGGTCTTCAGGGTGTCGTCCTGGGCCAGCGCCTCGAACACGGCGTCGGCCGCATCGTCCGGATCGTCGATCTGCTCGCCGACCAGGTCCTCGATCGAGCGGGTCTCGACCAGGTACTGCGCGAAGTAGCTCTGCAGCCACCGGAAGAACTCAGACTTGTTGGTGATCGGCCACGGCGGCACGGAGTACTCGGAGAGCATCGCGGTGCCCCGCGCGCTCTGGAACTCGTACCCGTAGACCTCCAGCAGGTCCTTGGCGGTCTTCGGCTTGGGCTTGTCGATGGGGAACGCCGCGTGCACGGTGTTCAGCAGGTCTTCCACCGCGGCCTCGTCGTCCGAGATGACCTTGCCTTCCGCGCTCAGCACTTTCTCTGCGATCTCGACCGACTCCTTGCCGACCGTGACCTTGGTTTTGCCCTTGCCGCCCTTGCCGATAGTCGCCTTGTGACCGTTCAGCTCGAGCAGCGCCTTGAGGTCTTTCACGGCGTTCTTCTTGAGGCGGAACGCCTCGGTCAGTGCGGTCACGGCGTCAGCGGTCGCGGCCGCCGCAATGCCACCCTTGGTATCGACGAGCTGCGGGATCACCTTGCCTGTGACGGTCTTGACGCCGTCAGTGCCGGTGATCGCGATTGCGTCGGTGGGCGGTGTGAAGGGGAACATCCCGAGGAAGCCCGGAATGGAGGTGGCCACCGAGGCGATCGGCTTCGCGCCGGAGTCGACTTCACGGATGTATACGCCTGGAGTATGGTATTCCATTGCTCTTTCGTCCTCGCTCTACTGTGTGTCGGAGTCTTGTGGATTGGGTTCGACGTGGTGTGTGCGACGAACCGGGCGGGTCGACATCCGACCACTCTTACCCTGGGTTCGTCCGTCAGATAGGGCCATTTCCTCGTCTTCGGGCTGTGGCATCGCCTCTTCATCGAGGGTGTAGTCCACATCCACCGGTCCGGCTGGCCCGGAAATCAGTGCGCCTTCCATGGCACAACGCGCTTTATAGGTCACATATGGTCGGTAGGGCGCTTCATTGATAGTGAAGAAATTGATTGCGTCACCTACCGTGAGATCGTCCACCAGAGAGAGCGAAACCTTCTCCATGATCACTTCGGGGTCAAAGGTGTCCGGCTTCCAGTCCCGCCCCCGAGAGTCGATCACTCGACCGCCAGGGAGCACGAAGCGGCGGGGACGATACACCAGGTGGGTGGCCTCGTGAAGTCTGAGTAGCACCCATCCCAAAAGCCGCTCCGCGTCGCTGCGGAATTTCGAGTGGACTGCGAAGGCGTAGTGCAGCTCCAGGTACAGGGGCGGGCGCTCCCAGTACGTGGCATCACTGTCCGGATCCGTCTCGTCCTCGAACTCGAACTTGGCCAACCTGAGGCGCTTGCTGTTCATGAGCGCGTTGTTCAGGGTGACCTTGTACATCATGATGTACACGACCTCTTCGCGGTCCTTCGGGATGAAGGAGAGGTCCTCTTCGATCCGCGGAGGTGGCCCCTCCAAGTTCCACCCGTCGAGGAGGAACTTGTGAACGGCCTCCGTCACCTCACCGATGACGGTGCGGCCCTGGGTCGGGCCACGCGAGTAGTCACTGGGCAGAACTCTCGTGATCATCGACGTCCCCCGTCGAGCCAGTCATCTACCGACGGAAGCCCCGCGCGCCTGTAGAGCCGCGTCGGATAGGCGCGGAGGGGATTGCCCATGACCATGCGTCCGCGCGCCTCCTGGGCGATACGAGCCGCTGGCATGGAAGATTCGACGCGTAGCCGCGCCGACAGGAATGGCTCCACCAGTTGGCGCCGGTGCGGGCGCCCGGTGTGGAGCCGATAGGGGTAACGGACGAGCCGCTTCAGCAGTGGTGCGTTGGGTCGCGGATTCGCTTTCCGGCGCACGGACCGAACCCGGACCTCCTGGAGGTGGACCGTCTCACCCACGGCGGTGCGTTCCGGTTGGGTCGTGCGGTCCCTGGCCCACAGGTGCAGCTCGATGGGCCGGGGCTCACACAAGCCCTGCCCCGGGTACCGTCGATGTAGGCGATGCCGCGGATCCATGGAGCGCCCTGTTGGACAGGAAGTTCGGAGAGCGTGATCGTTCCCATCTGCGCCCATAAAGATCAACCCCCTGTCCACGATTGGGGCGGCGACCGCGGCACTGTGGCGGCGCAGGGCCCGCAATGGTGCTAGGTTTCGCAGCATGCGAGAGAACAAGAAGAAGGGCAAGGGACGATCCGACCTCGGCGTTGGCGCGGAGCGCGCGGCGACCGCTGAGCTGGGGGATGGCGCATCTTCCAAGCTGAGGAAGACCGCCTCTGCGGTGGGCAACGAAGAGCTGAAACAGCGAATAGAGCGGCAGCAGGCCAGTCGGGACGACATGCTCCAGTTCATCGTCGACCGGCTCCAGAAGGTCCGGGCGGTGCAACTCAGGGAACTCGACATCGGGCGCATCCGCCGCCAGCGGGAGTGGTGGAAGGACGTCTCCGACATCCACAAGGAGGATGTCACCAAGCCCCAACCGACCCGATGGCACGAGGTGGCTCGGATCTACGAGGAGGCCGCGTATCAGCTGTCCCGTGGCGCGTTGGGCCGGGGCAGGATGCTGGTGGAGCGGGGCATCGATGTGGAGACGAAGACCTTCGGTGACCTCACCAAGCTCATCGAGGTCGACAGCGACGAAACGGACATCGACGCTCCCGACGGGATGGCGTCCATCGGCAGCGACGAGGCCTGCCCCACGGACAATGTCCCCCAGGAGATCCACCAGTTGTCGAACGAGATCCAGAACGTCACCCACGTCGCGGTGGAACCGCCCGGCCGGAAGCGCAAGCGGGACCCGTGGTGGACGCTCTGGGACGAAGAGGAAGAGGAAGAGGAGGGCGAGCCGGCCAGCTGTCAGCTGGTCAGGAGGGGGAGGATGGCTGAAAGCTGACGGCTGATAGCTGATAGCTCTCATGCACCTTTGGGTGGCGCGTCGTCGGTCCGAGCCCTAGAATGTGAACTGCGTCGACCTCCGTTCACCAGACGGTGGTGGAGTCGTCGACGGCCTACAGGCACTCTGGTTTCAGCCCCTGCATCCCCTATTCCGGCTGTTGTTGTAGTTCTTTGGAGGACCGAATGGCTGAGCACGAAACCCCGGGCTCCAAGCTCTCGACGAGATTGATGGCGCGAGGCAGCCTGAACCGCCAGTCCATGGAGGATGGCGGTGAGGTCTACAAGGGCCCGCTCGCGAGCCGGGCACTGCGCGCCGTCGGCGCGCGGGCCATGACGATGGACAAGACCATCATCGTCGATGAGGACTTCGACCCCGGAGAGCCCGATGATCAAGCGCTGTACGCGCACGAGCGCTTGCACCAGATGGAGTCTGGCGGCGACGACGGATCGACCGACCTGTCCGATTCCGAGGAGGTGGCGGCCCAGGCCGTGGAGCGCATGGTCCTGCACCGCGCCCAGGCCGGGGAGGACTTCGGCGGCATCATGCTCGACGTGTCGGTGTACCGGGCCGGCCGGTCCAGCTCCGTCGCGTCTGGAGGTGGGGGGGGTGGAATGGATGGCGCGGCCGCGGGGTACCAAGCCCTCCTCCGGTCGGGCAAGAGCCACGACCAGGTTGTCCAGCTTCTCGCACGGCGCATCATGAAGGCTCTGTTCGAAGGGGCCTACATGGAGCAGTTGCGCGGCCCAACGAAGTCGTTCTGACCTCGCGGGTTCTCCCGAGGTTGCCACTCCGGGCGTTCGGGAGGATGCTCCCGCTGCGGTGTCTTCCGCGATAGGCTTTGCCCATGCCGAGCACGAGCGTTTTCAGCGACCTCGCACGTCGCCTCCGCCGTACCGACCTCCTTCTGCTGCGGGCAGTGCGCCGACAGCGGGCTCGACCCGCGATGCGAGCCAAGGGACAGTTCTGGGGCTCCGTGATCACCGACGACGAGGTGGACGCGTTGCTCCGTGCCCATGGCGAGATCGACTACGTCATCGGGGCCGACGGCCTCGACGATGCGATCGCCGCTTCCACCGCATACCGCGACGCGCCGGGCGGCAAGTTCTTCGCACTCCGTCGGGCGTTCGAGCTCGACGGGGACGATCTCGACCTGATGCTCCTTGCCCTCGCACCGGAGATCTCCGCCGGCTACGGCAAGATCTTCGCCTACTTGAACGACAACCTGAACCAGGCCTATCTCACCGTCGACCTCGCCACGCGCGTGCTGCGGCAGGAGCGACGGCAACGGCTGGCCCTGCAGAGCCGGCTCCTCCCCGGTACTGCACTCATCAAGAACCGCCTGCTGCTGCTCAACCCACCCGACGGGTTCGAGACCCACACTTCGCGGCGCCTGCACCCGTCGCCCCGCCTGTTGCGGTGGCTCATGCAGGACAGCGTGACCCTGTCGGACGGGGCGACCACCCTGGACACCAGCAGGCAGCCTTTCATCCCCGGGATGACCCGCGACCGGCTCCAACAGATCTCCGGGTCGCTGAACACCGGGATCACGGTCGTGATCGTGGGCGGCACGCAAGGGATGCGCGAGGGTACGGCGATGGCCGTCGCGCGTATGGCGAACCGGCCGCTGGTGCGGGTCGACATGGAGCGGTGCAAGTCCTACCTGGAGCAACCCTACGACCTGGTCAGGGACCTGCGGCTGGATGGCGCGATCCCCTACATCGTCAACGTCCCCGACACCAACGACGAGCCGTCCCTCCGGATGCAGATGATGAACGTGGGCACCGCCCTGGGTGCGCTCCCATTCCCGGTTTGCGCTGGAGGGCGCGATCGCCGCACGGTCTCCTCGATGCTTGGCACCGACCGGCCCAACGTCACGGTACCGGTCGGGCGCTCGACCCAGGAGGAACGGGTCTCTGCGTGGTCGGTCGCGCTCGTGGACCGCGAGTGGGACATCGACAAGGCACAAGAGATCGCTGAGCGCTTCTACTCGGTAGGAGGCACCACCATCGAACGGGTCCTCGAGAGGGCCCGCGCCGAATCGGGAGGGCAGGAGCCGGATCTGGACACCATCTGGGCATGCTGCCGCGAGGCCGCCCGCCCGGAGTTCTCCGGGCTCGCCCAGCACATCATCCCCAAGTACGGGTGGAAGGACCTGATCCTCCCGGAGCGCACGGTCGGAGAGCTCAAGCACCTCGAGCAGTACCTGGCCCAGCAGGAGACGGTGATGCACCGCTGGGGCGGCCAGAAGGTGCGGGCGCGTGGCTACGGGATCAAGTCGCTGTTCTCCGGTGCGCCGGGCACCGGAAAGACAATGTGCGCCGAAGTCATCGCGGGCTCCCTGGGGCTCGACCTGTTCAAGGTGGATCTGTCGACCGTCATCTCCCGTTGGGTGGGCGAGACCGAGAAGAACCTGCGGGAGATCTTCGATGCCGCAGAAGGGGGGTCGTCGGTGATCCTGTTCGACGAGGGTGACGCCCTCTTCGGCCAGCGCGGCGAAGTGAAGCAGGCACAGGACCGGTTTGCGAACCAGGAGGTCAGCTTCCTCCTCCAGAGGCTCGAGGTGTTCGAGGGCTGCGCCATCATCACCACCAACCTCCAGGAGAACATCGACGATGCTTTCCTGCGCCGTTTCGGCTCGGTGATCGAGTTCCCCATGCCGACCGCGGTCGAACGCGAGATCCTGTGGGACCGGTTCTTCCCAGAGTACGCGCCACGCGGTTCCGATCTCGACATCAACTACCTGGCGAAGCAGTTCCACCTCGCCGGCGGCAGCATCCAGAACGCGGCGCTCAACGCGTGCATCGTGGCGGCCTCCGAGAACAGCTCAGTCGACATGCGCCACGCCATCGAGTCGGTCGCCCGGGAGCTGTACAAGATGGGCAAACAGGTCAACCGGGTGCACTTCGGCGACTACTACGACTGGATCGCCCACCTGTTCTGAGCCGGCGGCTTCAGCAAGCTGGAGCTGCGCAGCCTGCCCCTATTCCCCACGCGGTGGGCTGGCCCCGAAGGTCGTCGGAATGGGCTCCCGCACGATCTCCTGATTCGCACCGAGCGGAGGAGGCTCGACACCTTCCCCGACCAACTCCAGATGAGCAACCTGGACGTAGGGATACCCCTCACGCCCCTCCGCGGAGACGGAAGAAGCCGTGGGTCTCCCCTCCACGACGTAGTCGCGGTCCAAGAGCACCCCGCGCGCGGTGTCGAAGCGCGCGCGACCGGCGAGGGACATCTCGAACAGGTTCGCCGGACGCTCCTGGCCAGCGACCTGCACCATCTCCCCCGAGCCCAGGGTTCCACGCCCGGTGGTCTCGATGGTCACGACCGACGCCTCAACGGCCAACACGGTGTGGCGGACCACAGCGGCCCCCATCGACCCGACATCGGATGGGAACTCCAGCACCACCGAGCTCCCCTGCTTCCAGGTCCCCCGATCCCGGTCGTCGCCGTTCTTGGGGAGTTGGAGGTCGAGAGGGGCGTACACCCGGGTCATCACCAAGCGCATCGTCTCGCGGATCTGTGAAGTACGGCGATCGCTGGCCTCGACACCCTCCAGATCCACATTGCGCAACCGCCCGTCCCGGTTGAAAAGGAGCTGCACCGTGGCCCCGAGCAGCTTCTCGTCCCATTCGTCGAGGACCAGCAGCGTGCGGCCCGACTCGGAGGCCGCGGGCGCTGCCCGCAGGGCGATGTCCTCGATGGCGCAAATGAGTTGCCATCCCTTCTTGCCCGCCTCCCCGGCCGAGATGCACCGAGTCACCAGGTCGACCTGGAACTCGGAGACGCGGGTCTCCACATTCACCTCGGCGTTGAACCACATCAGCTCCGGAAGCTGGACCCGGGCGGTGATCAGGTAGCGGACCGGCTGTTCCCCCAGCTGCCATTCGAGCCCGGTAACCGCGCCGGCCCTACCGGAAGTCGAAAGGGCGCCAACCAGCACCAGTGCCCGGGCGAGGCGAACCGCCAGTGTCAAGCCCGCGTCCCTCAGAACCGGGTCCCGAAGCCGAGACGGAAGAACAACGTGTGCATCGGCGTCTCGTCGTTGCCGGTGTCCCACATGCTCTTGTTCGCCGTGCTTCCCCCCACGGTGAGCCGGAACCACGTACCACCCTCATCGATGGGGACGCCGAGGGTGAGCCGGCCGCCCAGGGCCTTGTGGGCCGGACCGTTCCACCCGTAGGTGCCCGCGATGAGCAAGGTGGCGCGGGCCTCGGAGGGACGGAGCACGTACACCCCGATGCCCCCCCAGGCCTGGGGCAACACCGAGGTGGATACGTTCTCGGTCTCGTCGCGGTTTCCGTGGGTGACGGTGTTTCCGGGGGTGAACGCGAGGTCGAAGCCGCCGAGGATCACCCCGTTGAAGATGCCGATCTCGAGTCCCAGGCCACCATGCGCCGCGGGGGCGCTGATCGTGTCCCCATCGCTGCCGTCGAACAGGGGCGACATCACGATGCCACCGCCGATCTCCCCCGTCCCCAGGACGGTGACCACCCGCTTCTTCGGGCGGACGAACTCGCCGGAGTAAGGCTGGATCACCAGCCGCCCCCCATCGAGAGCGGCCACATGGAGGTCGCCGGAATGGTAGTCGTCGATCGCGTCCAGAGACGTTTTCACCGAGTCCGGGAACCCCCCCGTGGACCCCGCCACCAAAGCGGCATTCGCCGCACCCACCATGGCGACGTCCACCAACATGGGCACTTCGGCGCTGAGGCCGGCCTCGATCTCGAGCCGCTGCCGCCCACTGACCACGTCATTGCGGATCACGTGCAGGAAGTGGGTGCCCGGTCGTAGCTCCGTCTCGCGTTCACTCCGGTCGACCACCCGCCCGTCCACCACCACGATGGCGCCCCGCGGCAGTTTGGAGACATCGAGGTACCCGGGCGGAAGCCCGTTTAGCTGCTCGCGCAGCTCCTTGAAATCCGGCCACGGACCTCCATCCACGAGGTCTGAACGGGTGAAGTTGCGGTCCGGGGTAAGCGCCATGGCCACCAGCCAGGGACGGTTGACCCTCGCGCCCGGCACGGTGGCGCGAAACGGCTCGGCGGCATCCCCTTCCCGGAACTCGGTCAAGGGGAACGCCCGCGACACCGCGGCCCCCTGGACCAGCAGCGCATCCACGATCTCCTCGAGGTTGCGCCGGTCCCGCGCGACGTCGATCTTGGCCAGCACCACCTCCAGGGAGGTGGCGATCCCGAACTCCACGTCGAACTGGTCCCAGATGGCGACGGCCTCGATCACCTCGGCCCGCACCGCCTCCAACCTGTCGTCGTCGGCATCGGTGTAGGGCTGGGGTGGAAATGCGAGCTCCACGTGAGAGAGATGGATGGCATCTCCGCCAACAGCGCTCTCGGCGCGGCGAAGGTACTTCTCCTCCGGGAGGTCGGACTCGAACCACACCACCACCGGCGCTGCGATGGCTGGAATGGCATAGAGGCTGGCCGCGAGGAGCGCGATCAAGGCCCGGTGCATCGGTGACTCCCTCCCTTCAGGTCAGAAGGTCATCCCCGCGCCGATGGTGACGCCGAAGGACGGCAGCACGCTGTCGAACTGGGTGTCTCCGAAGGGGATCAGCGCCCCGATGAAGCCCTCGGCGTCGATGATGAACCGGACACGGCCCTCCTGCTCCATCCCGGGTGGCTCGGCGGTGAGCCCGCCGTGCAGGGTGAGGTCGAGCATGTGCGGTGCGTTGTACCACCCGCCGCGAATGTAGCCACGCGGCCCGATACCCAGGGATGCCTTCCTGAAGAGTACCAACCCGAGCCCGCCATAGATGAGACGGTTGATCTGCAGGGTCTTGAGGGCCTCGGTATCGGACCCGGTCTCATACGCGGTGTGCCCGTCGCCCATCTGGTAGTAGTCCTGGTAGCCCGGGTCCGCGAGCGCGAGGGAGAACTCCGCCCCCACCACCACCATCAGGCGCACGTAGTGCATGCGGAGCTGCGCGAACAGCGGCACACCCGCCGGCTCGATGGTCGTTTCGGGCGGGCTGCAGATGTCCGGCAACCCCGCGATCGGGTTGGGCTCGCAGGTGACCGTGGCGCTCCCCCCATTGAAGGTCATCCCGGCCCCGCCGACTATTGCGAAACGGATCGGGAAGCCCCCGGTCTCGTCCAGGACCTTGGTGAGGGTCTTGGCCTCGTGGTTCCACCGCCACAGCAACACCTTGCCCGGGTCACCGGCCACCGGCACCGCGAAGTAGGTCTCGGCATTCTGGTGCAGGGCCGCGTAGATGGCGATCGGGGTGAGGATGTCCCCCTCGATCCGCGGCGAGCACTCGTTCGGGTGCGCCATGAGTTGATCGACCAGGTCGATTCCCATGCGCTTCCGGGCAGTGTCGCGGACGAAGTAGCCCTTGTCCCGCAGCTTGTCGAGCTGGACCCGATCCGAGATGCTGAACCCGTCACCCCGCTTGAGGAAGATGTCCACCCGCCCCGGCGGCAGGTTGTGGAGCGCCTGCGGATCGGAGATCAGGATCTCCATCCCGTTGATGAACACCTTGTACTCGGTGGCGAACTTCTTGGCGTCCCACACGCCCCCCTGCTCGAAGGAGAGGGTCATGAAGGCGATCTCCTGCCTGTCGAGCAGATCCTTGTAGTAGGTGATGGAGGCGTTCATCTCCTCGTTGGTGAGCAGGGACAGGAGCGCCGGATCCTCGAAGGCCATGACGCCGGCGAGGTACCAGTAGTAGTTGAGGAGTTGGCCGCTGATGTGCTCGTAGAACGGGGCGACCGGGTTGTTCATGTTCTCCGCGGCGCGTCCGATCTGCACGTAGAGGAGGAACAGCGGCTCGCGCAACTCCTTTCGGTCGATGAACCAGATCTCCTCGGTGAGGTCACGCAAGCTGTTCGCGGTGATCCCCCAGTCCGCCTCTGACATCCCATTCCAGGGCACCGTCTCGATGTCCTGGACCGCATACGCCAACGTCTCCATCGCCTCGTCGGGCACCGAGCCCGGCTGCTCTGCAGGTGTGAGCGATCGATCTGGGTGGCGCCGTCCGACCTGGTAGAGGTCGATCTCTGGGAGGAACTTGGCGTCCGGACGCGCAATGCGGGACTTCACGTTGGTCATGAGGCCGCCGTGCTCGTAGTTCACGTCGGGCGCACCAGGCCACGCAAGCACCACGACCCGCGCGGTGACCCCAGACTGGGCCGCCTCCAGCGCGGCCAGGCGCGCCTCCCGCTCGGCCTCCTCCGCCTCCTTCTTGGCCTTCGCCTCCTCGATCGGGTTCTGGGTGAGGACCATCTCCGCTCGGGGCAGATAGGGCAGCTCGCCGATGTCCGCAGCCTGGGCAGAGCCCAGGCCCAAACCAAGCGCTACGAGAGCACAAATCAGCATTGGCGTCTCCTCCGGGTACCGCGTTCAGCGCCGGTGCATTGATATCATTTGCAGACGGCCGTGGCGGATGGGAACGTGCAGGTCCATGTCTTTCCGCCTCGAATCGGGCGCGCCAGAGCGGGCGAGCCACCCTTGAAGTGGACCTCGCAATCCTCGCTGGTGGGCACGTTCTGGACCGTCGCCTTGGTCCCCGAGAAGGCACCACGCTGCCGGAAACCGCTCGGGCACTTCACCTCTACTCCGGTGTATCGAACCCCATCGGGGATCACGAAGGAGGCGGGCGCAGGACCAGCCGCCCTCGGCGCGGCTCGCCGGGCAGGGGCGGCGGCGGGCTTGGAAGCGCGGGGTGTCGAGCTGCGTGGTCGAGATCGCGGGGCAGGAGCCGGAGTTGGAGGCGGCGGTGGAGCCCCCGCGGTGTCCTGGGCGGCCTTCTTGGGTTTGTCCCTCGTCGACGTCGCCGCGACCTCCGTCTCGGACGACGCATCCTCTTCGCCGTCACCCGATCGCATGCCGATCACGATGGCCACGACGGCGACGGTCATCGCCATGAAGGTGAGTCCGAACAGCCCGAGGACGATCGCGTAGATCCGATAGCTGCGGGCGCGATCCTGGCCGCCCCCTTCCTGGGCGTCGGGCTCTTGGGCGACCTGGAACTGGCTCTTGGCGCCTGCCTGGGCGCCAGCACCACCAGCCGTGGGGCCGGAGATGGCCACCGGTCCGGCGATCCCCACTCCCCCAGGGGGAATAGCGCCCGCGCCGCCGGGAGGTGGACCTCCTGGCAGGGATGGCGCACCCGGGGGTGGAAGTCCAGGCGCGGGACCTGGCGGCGCACCGATACCGGCTGCGGCGGCGCCACCGCCAATGGCCGCGGCCGCGCCGGAATCCATGAGCGGGCTCTTCTTCTTCTTCCCGGCCGGGATCGCAAAGAACTGGGTCGCCGACTTCGCCTTCTCCTCTTGCTCTTCGACCTGATCCCCGGTGAGGGCGATCATCTCCAACATGCCCGTATCGTCGGGACGGGCGGCCGAACCGTCCGGCGGCTTGTCCGAGAGGCCGGGTATCCGCTCCGGTGCGGAGGGACCTTTGCCGGGAGGTCCACCAGAGGGGCGTCCCGGAGGCCCACCAGAGGGGCGTCCCGGGGGCCCACCAGGGGCGCGGGCCGGAGGCCCAGCAGGGGTGCGTCCGGGGGGGCCGGCGGGCCGTCCGGGGGGGCCGCCACCGGATGGACGACCCCCACGGGGAGCGCCAGACCGTCCCGGGGGACCTGCAGGGGGGCGGGCCGGACCACCGGAAGCAGGACGAGCTGGACCGCTGGGGCGGGCGGGGCCGCCAGCCTTTGGCCGTGCAGGACCACCGGGCCGCGGAGGACCGCCGGGACGCGGAGGACCGCCGGGGCGAGGGGGGTTCTTCTTCGTCATGGGTTCGGTACGCCTTTGTTCGGTGGCGGGGGGACGGGACGGTGCTCCGCGCCCCTTGACCGCCTGAGAGGCTCCGCGCGGCGGCGAAGGCCGATCGATTTTGTAGATGGAGTCAAAGAAGATTTCGCAGAACTCGCGGAGATACGCCCCCCGATCCTTTATCAACTGACGTCGCAGGTCGAGCATGAGTTCATGCCCGTTGTCGTCGGCCCATGAGCAACTCGAACAGGATCAGACCAAGCGCGAAGAGATCGGTTCGATGATCGACGTTGTGTCCAAGCGCCTGCTCGGGTGCCATGTACAGGGGGGTTCCCATCACCGCGTCGTCAGACCCCTCCGCGGCCACACGAGCAAGGCCGAAGTCCAGGACCTTCACCTCTCCCTCGGGAGTGAGCATCACATTTGCGGGCTTCAAGTCTCGATGCACGATGTTCAAGGGCTCGCCGCGGCGGTTGGGAGTGGCCCAGGCCTGGTAGAGGCAATCCGCCACCTCGATACCCACCTCCACCGCCGCCTCGGTCATGACCGGAAAACCCGACCGCGCGCACTCCTCGATCACCTTGCGGAGTGTGACCCCCTGGACCACCTCCATCACGACCGCAGCCTCACGCTCGAGGAACTCGTACACCTTGCAGATCGTGCGGTGCTTCACCTGGTCGAGGAGGTCGAACTCCTGGACCAGCGTCTCCATGGCGTCCGGATCACCGGGGTCGCGAAGCACCTTGATCGCCACCTGCCGGCGACGGGGACCGCTGGGACCGCGCCCGGGAACCTCTCCTTCCGCGAGGTACACCGTACCGAAGTGTCCCGCGCCGAGTTCCTCGTGCACCTGGTAATGCCCGATGTAACTGCCCGCCAAACGAGTCCTCCCTCCGCTCCCAGCGTACCGTTCAAAGGTACTTGATGCCCACCGACGGGATCAACCCGGGCGCACCGTTGGGACCGCACTCCGTACTGTCAAGGGGGGGGAGGTTGATCACCCTGGTCGGGCGCAACTCCCGCTTCCGCACCGCCCGGCGGCGCCTGCTGCTTCTTCGATCCGCCGCGGGGTTTTCGGGTCATGGCGCGGCGGGCATTGAAGGTCGCCGGCCCCAGGAAGGCGAGGAAGATCAGACCCCCGAAGAGGGGCATCGCCATCCCAAACGTGTCGCGCATTCGGGCCGGCTCCGACCAGCGCCCTTCCGCGGCGCGGCGAGGGGTGGGCGCGTCGATCCACCCGCTCGGGTACACCCGGATGGTGGCCTCGGCATTGGCGAAGGAGGTGAGGCGAATGCGGGTCTCGAAGGACTGGCGGTGGTGGAAGCGGTCGACCTTGTAGAAGACCTGGTACCACTCGTACCGAACCGCTGCGGCCTCTTGGAAGACCTGTGCCAAGCCCGACGAGTTGCGCTTCACGAAGGACTGCCCACCGCCGCGTTCCGCCATCCACTTCAGGGACACGTTGTCGATGCCGCGCCGCTCCAGCCGCCCGTTGATCATCTCGTTGGCGTGGCGGGCACAGAGGTCCCTCACGGTCACCCGGCCCCGTGGGACCTCCTCGAAGCCCTTGCGAATCGGCACGCCCAGGCCGACCGTGAACACGGTCGGGCGGAGCCCGAGTGGCTTGTTGCGCGCCAACTCGATCTCCTCCAGGACTTCCTGGAGTCGGGGCACGTTGTCGCGGCAGAGATCGCTGCCCTTCTCGTTGTTGAACCCATCCGTGAGCGCGATGATCGTGGGCTCCGCGCGATGGATCGCCAGCCAGTCCCTCACGGCCCCCTCTTCGTCGATCAGGGGTCCGACGGCATAGGCGACGGCGTCGTAGAGGTGGGTGAAGCCCCGCTCACCGGAGTACAGATGGCTCCGCACGGCCGTCTCGTACCCTTTGGGGCGCTCGATCACCCGTGGAGCGCCGCCGGCGAGGCTCTTCACGCTACTGGTGAACCGCAACAGGACCACGCCGGTCTCCGCGTCCCTGGGGAAGAACGACTCCTTGACCTTGGGTCGCAGCAGGGCCTGGTACACGTTGTTGATCTGCTCGTTGTTGTTCTCGTACATCGACCCCGAGCCGTCGATGAGCACGATGAACAACTGGCCCGACCGGCGCGGGTTGTGGCGCACCAGCTCCGACCCGCTCTTGCCCCCCTCCTTGATGGGCCGCCTGTTGTGGCCCACCTGGACGTGGTCCGGCGCCAGCGGCAGGTAGTACGGCATCATCGTGCTCTTGTCGAGCGTCTGGAAGGCGAGCCGTACCTGGCCGGTAGAGCGGTCCACCTGCGGTGTGCAGTCCCCAGCCACATCCGGCCCGAAGGTGGCGCGGCATTCGTCATAGCTGGTGAAGACCTTCATATAGAGCTCTGTCTTCTCCCCCTGCTCCGGCTCCCCAATGCGGTAGGTGGACCCGTCGATCGGCCTCGGGTCCTCCTCGGGATTCGCGCACCCCGTGAAGCCGAAGGCGCCGGCGAGGAGCAGGCTCAGGCCGACGAGCCGGTGAAGCATGACGCCCATCAGGACTCCTCCTTGGGGAGCAGGATGAACTCCACCTCGGTCTCGTTGGCGTTGTCCCCCATCACGATGCGATCTTCCGAGTTCAGCTCGATCTCGAGCGGTGCCGGGCGGGTGGGGTCGTAGCGAAGGTCGATCCGCTCCAGGAAACGCTTCACCCCAGTGGGCTGCTGGGAGAGGCCACGGAGCGCGTAGTTGTGCTTGTCGTCCACGACGAAGGAGGTGTGGAGCTCGGCCACGCCCTGCTCCACGGGAAGAAACAGGTCCAGGCCGCGCGGGAAGTGGCCGATGAACCGCTCCGAGAGCCCACCCTCCACCTTGTCGATGGGAATTCGGTACCCGTGGCGGTAGTTCGAGAGTACCCGTACCCAACCGGCGTACAACTCATTGGGGATTCCCCACACCAGTGCGCCGTGCAGCAGCCCCCACACGAAGACCCCGATCCCCATGGCGAGGTAGAGGTCTCCGAACATGTTGTAGCCGAGGTACTGCCAGATGGCGGCTCCAAACCCGGCGGCGACCACCCCACCGATGATGTGGCTGAAGATCCCCTTCCCCTTCCGTGCGACCAATGGTCCCAGCCCGCTACCAAAGCCCGCGGCGAGCCACATCCAGAGATGATGACGATGGCTGGCAAGTGACGGGTCTGCCACCACCTCCTTCATCTCCTCGCTGGCGAGGAAGCCCTCGATGATGAAGAACACCGCGTAGCCGATCTCGGTGAACACAAACGCGACACCGAGCGCAATCCCCGCGGCGATGGCGCGGACGATCAGTCCGGTACGACGAAGCGAATGCTCCGTGTAGATGGAGGTGAAGGCGATGGTCGCGGCAACGAACCCGAGGAGGAGCGGCCCCTCCGCACCGGGCCGCCACAGCAGCCCCCAGTCGAACAGGGTGGGCCCGAGCCACACCCGCGCATGGAGGAACAACAACCACGCCATGAACGCAGCGCCACCCACTGCGATGGACACCACGACGTGACGAGTCCAGTTGTAGGGCACGAGGTAGATGTTCATATGGGCCCCGAAGGAACCCGGGCACTCTACCGCAGGTGATCGGAGCCGGGAAACGGCGCGAACGGGTATCGGGGGGGGTCTCCATCGCGCGGGGTGTCCCGCATGGACCACGTTGTATAGGATGACGTGTCAACGGAGCCCGCATGGCGACAGCACAGACCTACCTCCAGCTTTCCCCCGAGTTCGGCGGCACCAAAT
>JAFDJI010000616.1 GCA_019307545.1 Deltaproteobacteria bacterium
CCAACTCCTCGAGGGCGAGATCGACGCCTTCACGGCGCGCGATCGCGAGCAAGTGCACGATCGCGTTCGTGGAGCCGCTGACTGCGCTCAGCACCACCAGTGCGTTGTGGAGGGCTGCTGGGCCGATGATGTCGCGCGGCCGCAGGCCCTCCTCGGCGAGGGCGACCGCTCGTCTGCCGGAGGCGACGGCGTGTCGGAGCCGCGCCCCGCTGGCCGAGGGCGGGGTGGCGCCGCCCGGGAGCATCATCCCCATCGCCTCGGTCAGGCAGGCCATGGTGGAGGCGGTGCCCATCACCATGCAGGTGCCGCTGGTGGGGCACAGCTCGGCCTCGATCTCCCGGATCTCGGTGTCGTCGAGGTCGCCGGCGCGGTACCGGGCCCACATCCGCCGGCAGTCGGTGCACGCACCCAGGCGCTCTCCCCGCCAGCTCCCGGTGCGCATCGGCCCCACGACCACCGACAGCGCCGGGACGTTCGCCGAGAGCGCCGCCATGAGCTGCGCGGGCACGGTCTTGTCGCAGCCTCCGAGCAAGACCACCGCGTCCATGGGCTGGGCGCGGATCATCTCTTCGGTGTCCATCGCGGCGAGGTTTCGGAGGCGCATCGTGGTGGGGTGGGTGTTCACCTCGTGTAGGGAGACGGTGGGGAACACCATGGGCAACCCACCGGCCTGCAGCACCCCGCGCCGGACCGCCTGGACCACCTCCGGCATCGACCGGTGGCAAGGGTTGAAGTCCGACCCGGTGTCCACGATGCCCACGATCGGGCGGTCGAGGTCCTCCGCGTCGAACCCCGCCGAGGCGAGGAAGGCGCGCCGGAGGAATCGGCTGAACCCGACGTCTCCATAGGAGGTCATGTTGCGGTCGATTCCGCGTTTGGCGTCTGCCACGAGGTTCCTCAGAGGCGGAGGTTGATGTACTTGGTGACCGTGTAGGCCTCGATTCCCTCGGACCCACCCTCCCGTCCGAAGCCGGAGTGCCGGACACCGCCGAAGGGCAGCTCGGCGGTGGCGATGACCAGTTGGTTCACCCCGACCATCCCGACGTCCAGGCCCTCGGAGGCGAGGAACATGGTGCGGGTGTCCTCTGCGAAGACGTAGCCGGCGAGGCCGTACGGGGTGGCATTGGCCTGCGCGAGGGCATCGTCCAGGTCGGTGAAGGTGGCGATCGGCGCCACCGGGCAGAAGGGCTCCTCGGTCATCAGGCGCATGGTGGTGTCGACGCCGGAGATCACGGTGGGCAGGTAGTAGAACCCCTTGGGGAACCCCTCGGGGCGCGCACCGCCACAGGCCACGGTCGCGCCCTTTTCGATGGCATCGAAGACCAGGGACTCTGCGGCTTCGATGCGGCGGAGGTTGGAGAGCGGCCCGACGTCGGTCTCCGGGTCCCGTCCGTTGCCGATGTGCAGGCCGCGGGCCACATCGACGAATCGGGCGGTGAACCGCTCGGCGGCCGACTCCTGGACGTAGAACCTGCTGGCCGCGATGCACACCTGGCCGTTGTTGCGGAACTTGCCGCGGGCGCAGATCTCGGCGGCGTGCTCCACGTCGCTGTTGGCGAACACCAGCACCGGGGAGTGGCCGCCCAACTCCATGGACGCGGGCTTGATGCCCTCGGCGCACAGGTCGAGGATGATCTTCCCCACCGGGACCGAGCCGGTGAAGCTCACCTTCCGGATGATGTCCGAGCGGATCAGGTGGGCGCTGACCATCGCCGGGACGCCGGTGACCACGTTGAGCACCCCCGCGGGCAGCCCGGCGTCGTGGCAGGCCTGGGCGAGGTGCATGGCGGTGCGCGGCGCCTCCTCGGCGGGCTTGAGGACCATCGAGCATCCAGCAGCGATGGCAGCGGCGATCTTCCGGGCCGGCAGCAGGGCTGGGAAGTTCCACGGGGTGAAGGCGGCGACGGGGCCGACCGGCTGGCGCATGACCAACATCCGGACCTTGCGGGAGTGGCCGTCCACCACCCGACCGTAGATCCGGCGGGCTTCGTCGGCGTACCAGTCGAACTGGTCGGCCGAGGCGAGGATTTCGCCGCGGGACTCTCCAAGGGTCTTTCCCTGCTCCTCGGTGAGCACTTCGGCGATGGACGGGGCCCGCTCTCGTAGCAGAACGGCGATGCGTCGAAGGACCGCGCTGCGGGACCACGCATCCACCTCGCGCCAGCTCCTCCAGGCCCGCTCTGCGGCGTCCAGGGCGCGGTCGAGGTCAGCCTCGGTGGCGATCGGCACCGAGTCGACCACCTGTTCGTCGGCCGGGTCGATGATCTCCATCCGGGCCCCGTCGGAGGCAGGCACCCAGCACCCGTCGATGTACAGCTCGTTGAGAATCGCCATGAGTCCTCCTACAACCCGTGCTCGTGTCGGAGCGCTTGGGTGGCCTCCACCCAGTTGCCTACGTTCCAGCGGCCGAAGGCGCCGAGGCCCCCGAGGGGGTCGTCGCCGTAGTAGACCGGCACGTGCACCAGCGAGAGGCCGTCGTGGGCGCGGGCGGCGTCCAGCGCTGCCACCAGGCTCTCGACGGACCGGCCCCCGTCGAAGGCCGCCACCCCCGCCACCGAGCGCGCCCAGGCGAGGTAGTCCACCGCGACGTTGTCCCAGGTGACGTGGTCGGTTCCATGCTGGGCCTTCTGCAGGCCCGAGATCGCCGCCATCCGCCGGTTGTCGAAGACCACGATGCAGCCGCGCGCGCCGTGAGCGACCCCGTCGATCAGCACCTGGGGGTTCATGGTGAACGAGCCATCTCCGCTCAGCGCCAGGGCCCAGAAGGGCTCCGAGGCCAGGGCGGTCGCCAGCACGGCCGAGGCGGCGAACCCCATGTAGCTGGCGCCGGTGTCGGTGAAGGTGCGTCCGGTGCGGTCGTCCTCGACCACCTGGAACCCGTTGGCCTGGACGTCACCTGCATCGAAGAAGGTCACCGCGTCATTAGCGCGGGCCCAGTCGGTGGCCGCCTTGATCGCCGCGGGTTGGGTGAGTACCTCGGCATCCCACATCTCGTCGTACAGGGTGGGATGGGCGTAGCGCTCGGCCTTGAAGGTCTCCCAGCGCGCTTTTTCGGCAGTGCACTGCTCCAGCCAGGCGGAGGGCCGCGGCTCCCCTGCGTCGGCCAGTGCCGCGTTGAGCCTGCGAAGGGTGGCAGTCGCGTCTCCCACCAGCGCGAGGGTGCGGCCGTAGTGGGCGGCGGCCCGGGTGTCGGTGTTGATGTTCACCACCAGCCGGACGTTCGGATATC
>JAFDJI010000617.1 GCA_019307545.1 Deltaproteobacteria bacterium
CCCCCGGCACGGGCGAAGTGGCGGAGGGCGCTGCGTACCCGAGGACAGCCTCGACCGCCCCTTCGGTCAACCCGATCAGGAGCCAGCCCGGAGACCCGCCGTGGCGAACCCCCTCCCCTGGCTCCCCGAGTTGCCCCCGGTCATCGGGACGCAGCACCGCAACGACCTCCCCGGCCACCCGCCACCGGACCGGGCTGCACGCCTCGCCCCCGTCGCCGAACAGGTCGCCCTCATCCAACGTGCCGAGACGGGGCCTCCCCAGGCCCCGTGCCTCCAGCATCACCTGCCCCGCCAACGGGGTTGCACACCACCGGCAAACGACGAGGTCTCCCGCGTACCAGCGACGGCCGCCGAAGCCTCCACCCTCGACCACCACGAACAACCGGACCTGCTGCGACACCCGCGGGATGGAGGGGAGGCGTAGGGCGGGGTGGCGAAGGAATTGGCTCAAGGGAGCGATTCGGGGTGCGACCATGGCTGACCTCCCACATCCAGGCTCAGGATACTGAACACCTGAACACTAGTCAATCCATGTTCTGCCTATGCGGACAAATTTTGGCCCATTAACGATCGCATGTCGCCCGGAAGGGACAGCTCCCACAGGTGGGATCACCCGCCGGGAGCTGCGGGAACGTGACCAGCTCAGAGCGTTGGGCCTCCTCTTCCAAGGCAGCCATCCGGCCCGCGGAAGACCGGATCAACGCCAACGCGCCTTCTACGTGGGCCTCTTCGAGATGGAACACCTCCCGGTCGCCACTCCGCAGGTTGACGTACATGGTCTTCACCCGCTCCAGATCACTCGGGCGGTGATGTGCCGGGTCCACCCCCAGGTACCGGGACAACACGTAGATTGCGTAGATCCCCAACTGGCCGGCGATGCGGGCTGGATCGTGCGCGGCGCCTGTCTTCCAGTCCACCACGACCAGCCCTCCCCGACCGTCCTCGACCAGCACGTCCAGCGACACCCACACCGGGACGTCCCCGACCCGGATCTGCTCCAGCCGCTCTACCTCCCGAATCCGTTCTGGGACCTCGGTCAGCCGTAGGAACACGGGGTTCTCGAACAGACCGTCGACCTGTCCGACCACGGCGTCCACCGCCTCATCCCACCCGGAGCCGTCCTCCCCCTCCCCATAATAGTGCTCGATGAACCCGGGGTACTTCTTTGGGAAGAAGCGGTACCGCCCCTCGCGGGAGTCCCCGATCTGCCGGTGCGCGCGGCGGCGGAACTGCTCCACCACGCCTTCGCGGCGCGGGAATCGGCTCTCCTTGACCTCCTTCAGGACATACTCGGCGGCCTCGTGAACCAGGGTCCCCACCCACTGGGCGCGGGTCGAGAGGCGCTTCTGGATGTAGGCCTCGCGGACCTCGTCTGGCGCGCTCGGGTTCCAGCCGCCCCAAGCGCCGTAGTGGGAGAGCCAGTAGCGACGCAGACAGGTCTCCAGGGTCTGGTGGCGACTCCAAGACCAGGCGAACTCGTTCTTCAGCTCCGTCATGCCGGGGTGCTCACCGCATCCCCCTCTGCAACAGGATACCCTCCGCGAGCCTGGCGGAGGTTCGGACCATGAACAGGTGGATGATCGTCGCCATCATGCTCACCGCACTGTGTGCCCTCGAGGGTGCAAGGATCCTGGGGCCAGCGCTTTCCGACGACGCACTGGCGCAGGTCCCGGGGGACGACATGGAACGCGTCCTCCCCACGGAGCCAGGCGAGCGCCGGCTCTGCAAGCTGTTCGAGACCGACGTGGGGCAGGGCGCGATGGTGGAGACCTCGGACCGCACCACCGAGGTGGGGCAGTGGGTGGCCGAGCAAGAGGAAGCCGGTTGGAGGCTCCACGATCTCGACTTCGAGGTCGCCCAGAAGTCGACTGGCTACCCACAGGGCTTCATTCAGGTGTGCCTCGCCGCGCGCTGAACGCAACACCCTGGACCATGGTCAGGGGCCAAGCACCGACGGGCAGGTCGCCAAATCCGGACTGACCGCCCACGAGCCGGCCACATCCGCCCAGGCGGCGGGCCGCGCCTCTCGCTCCGCGTCCGCTCCCACAGGCTTGCCCGTGTTGGGCAGGGTGGCGACCATCGCCCCCGCCACCATCCCCAGTCGCTCACCTTCGGAGGGTTGTGACCGGTCCACGGAGGCGACCACCGCGGAGACACCACTGGCACCCACCGGATCCAACCGCGAGGCCAAGGCTGCGAGGCGGCGTGCCATGACGTGGTCTCCCGACCGCAGCGCCGCGCCCACCGCCTCGATCGTGGCCTGGGCCAGAACCGCGCGTTCCGGCCAGGGGGGGCCCAGCATCTCGGGGACCTGCGCAGCGCTTCCGCACGGCCCTATTGCCACCGAGCGGTCCCCAGCGCGTAGAACCACGCCGTCCCCGACCTGATGTACGGTGACCTCGACCCCGGCGACCTCGCCCACCGCGAGCGCTGCCAACGCCGAGGTCCAGGGCGCTCCACGTCGCTGCGCCACCGGGTACAGGGGGTCCCCCAGCGCGCCCGCGCGGACATCCGCAACCCCATAGGAGGCCCGGGGGTCGGCGACGGGGCCCAGCAGCCGACCGGGCCGCTCCGGATCGGGCGCTGCGCCAACCCACGCCGCGAGCACCCCCAGTTCCTCTTCGGCCGCCGTGACCAGGGCCGGGTCCCCACCGAGCAGGATCTGCCACAGCGGCCGGGGCAGCGTCACTCCGGGGGGACGGGGCGGCAGCTCCGCCAGCTCGGGGCCGCCGTCGATCCCCTGTCGGGCGCGCTCGACCACGAGGTCGAGCAGGTCGGCAGCGAACCTGAGGCACGCGGCAGAGACACGGTCCCGGCAGTCCCCGCCCCGGTGCGCCAACAGGTCCTCCAGGTGCGGCGGTACGCCTTGCCACGAGTATCCGCTCTCGTGTCGTTCGAGCGCCCGTTCCAACCGGTCCCCACCAACGCCGGCCATGGCGAGCACGCCTTCGACCCGCCCTCTCCGCTCTGCCTCCCCCAGGGCCTCGGGGTTTCTGGAAGCGAGACGAAGCGCTCGCTGCACGGACCGATACGCGGAGATCTCCCCCGCTTCGAAGCGAGCCAGATCGACCCGGTGGTGCAACGCGGGGTCCGCCCAAGCGTCGGACATCCGCCCCTCGATCAGGGCGTCGACGAACTCCGACCGCACTTCTTCGGGAATGGCGGGGTCGGCGACCAGGAACGCCAGGTCCGGGGGCGCGGGCTGTCCCGCTTCGAGCAGAAGGGTCGCACAGGGTACGTCCAGATCCTGCTCCGTCACCCGCATGAGGCCCGTCCACCCGGGATCCTCGCACCGCTCCACTGCGGAGCGCTCCAGCTCGGTCAGAGGACGCCCGGCCCGGAAGTCCCAATACGCCTGCACCACGGGGTTCCGCACGCCCCACGCCAGACCAGCCAGCGCAAGGACCGCGCCAACACCACCAATCATGAGCCTCGCCCGGACCACCGCTGTGTTCTAACAGACAATGCGGCGCCCGGAACCATCATCCACTGGCGGCCATACCGGGTTGTCGATGGCCTGGCTGTCCGTGGTGGGCAGCCGGAGGGGGGATGGGATGTGGGTCCGGGCGTCGAGTGGGACGAGAGAGAAGGGGGAGCGCGG
>JAFDJI010000618.1 GCA_019307545.1 Deltaproteobacteria bacterium
CAGGGCATCGAAGGGTGAGGTGAACTCATCCCCGTACCACCAGGTCCAGTCCGATCCTTCTGCGGGAAGGAGCTTCTCCAGGGCACGCCCCGCCAGCTCGGGGGGTGCTTGGTCGATGGCGCGCCGCGCATCCCCCAGGAGCCGCCAGGCCATGTGGTCCTGCTCGTGTCCGATCCAGATCCCCAGGTTGGCTCCGATCCACGACCCGGTATGGAGCTTGACCACCCGCCCCACGGGCTTTCGCTCCGCCGCGGCATCCAAGGTGATGCCCTCGATCGGGCCCTCGCGAAGCCCCCGGTAGAGCAAGCGCCGGAACGCCGCTCCCGCATCGGGCCACGCCTCCCAGGGGTTCTCGCCGTCCAGCGCCACGGTCAGGACCCTGTCGCCGGCCCGCTCCCGGGCGGCGGTGAGCAGGTCGGCCACCGACTCCGCGGGATCGCGGGAGGCGTAGCGGAATCCAATTCGGTCCGAGAGGTCTCGATCGCGGAAGAAGCCCACCACCCCATGCCCGAGATCCCAGCCGCCGGCGTACCCGGTACCCTTGCGCGTGCTCTGCTCGAGCACCCCCTGGTCGGTGGCGAGCCAGGAGAACCCCGCCTTGGCGACGATCTCCACCACCTCTGGCGAGACCGCGCCCTCCGAGGGCCAGAGCCCACCCGGACGGGTGCCGAGCATCGCCTCCACCCGGTCCCGGGCACGGACCAACTGCGCCAACGCGTCCTCGGGCCAGGCGAACAACGGCTCCTGGGGGGCGTCCGGGAGGCTGCGGCGGGCATGGCGGGTGTCCACCAGCAAGGGCAGGATCGGGTGGAAGTAGGGCGAAGTGGAGAGCGCTGCCCGGCCATCCCGTTCGACCCGTGCGAACAGGTCCGGGAAGGCGCGCAGGATCCGCGCCTGGACGTCGAGCATCACCGCCTTGTCGTCCTCGGTGAAGTCGGAGTCCTTGACGCGAAGCTCCCCGATCTCGGGATAGTCCCGCATCGCCGTCGACCCGAACCAGGCCAGGGTCGACCAGACCTGCAGGTCGCGGATGTCGTCGGTGCCCAGTCTCGCCCCGGACGCGACCTTGGCCTCCAGGGCCCGGTAGCCGCGATGAGCCTCGCGCAGGGACGTGTGCCCGTTGATGAAGGTCTCCAGCACCTCCTCCACCTCGGAGGCGTCGAGCGCGTCCGCGGGCCGCCGGGTCAGCTCCAGGTGCCGATCGGTCTGTCCCCTGGCGTAGGCCTGCATCTGGTCCAACAGACTCGGCACGACGTTGATCGTCACCGCCGCGCCTTCGGCAATGGTGTCCAGCACCACGTCCCGGTACCCGCGCAGGGCGTGCATGCGGACCCAGGGCATGACCGGCGATCCGGTCGTGGGGTGCCGATAGTCCGGCTGATGCATGTGCCACAAGATGGCGATCCGACCCGTGATCATCTCCACTCCTACGCCCCGCGATGCGCTCCAGCCCCTACCCTGCTGTCGAGGTCTCGTGCAGCCGCGCGATCCCCGCTGTAGTCGCTGTCAGCCCAACCTACCGATTCCATGCTGTGGACCCCCCACCCCAAGGGGATATAACTGCGCCCATGGAATACCAGAGCCTGGTCGATCAATACTGTCCTGACGCCCATTCTGCGCCGGTTACCGCCGCCGCCTTCGATGTCCAGTCCGGCGCATCGATCACCGCGGACGAGTGGGGCATGGTCGCGATCACGCGGCCTGGCGAGAAGTACCCGGGCCTCATCTTCCAACCCGGCGGACCCGTGTACGGGGCCGTCGCGGTCGCGCAAGGTGGGGCATTGGTGGCTGTCGGCGACGAGGACGGCACCATCGGCGTCTACAAGACGTGGGACGGAAGCTGCGTGTTCAGCGACTACCGGGAAGGTGCCGAAGGGGCGGCCCGCGCGATGCGCGCCATGGCCTTCAACCCCCAGGGCACCAGCATCGCCACCCTCTCGGTAGACGGCGTCATCCGCGTCTTCGACATCCAGCGGTGGGAGCGCATCGCGAACTGGCAGGGGTTCGCCGGAGAATCCCTGGAGTTCGATACCCGGGGCGAGAAGCTCATCGCCATCGACACCCTGGGCCAGCCCAAACTGCTCGACCTCACCAGCTACGAGCAGCTCGACCTGGAGATGGTGCCCGGCGGCGTCCAGGTGGCCCGGTTCACCCCCGACTGCGGCCACGTCGTCACGATGGGCGGCGGGGGCATCACCCTCATCGGCCTGCCCGAGGGCCGGATCGCGAATTCGTTCACCGCGCGTGGGTCCAGCGGGATGCTCAACGTGGTGGTGTCCCCCAAAGGCGACGAGGTCGGCGCCATCACCCAGCGCTCCGTCCACAAGTTCAGCCTCCCCGACCTCCAGCCGATCGCGAGCGACAAGCACGGCGCCGAGGATCCCACCACCGCCGCGTTCTGGGACTGGCGCGGGCCGGCGGTCGGCGGAGCCTCGGGCTCTCTGCACCGGCCTGGCCTACGCCCGTCGCTCGACCCCATCGTGTGCTGCACCGGGTACGGGGATCACCGGGTCTCGGTGCACGGGACCTACGTGGCTGCCTGGAGCGGGAGCCGCCAGCGCCGCCCCTTCAACGCCAAGCAGAACTTCGTCGAGGTGAAGATCGACCGGGACGGCCGCCTGCTGTGTGGGCTGCCGGGCGATGACCGCGGGATCCAGGTGTACGAGGCCAAGACCGGCCGCCACCTGTTCGACGCCGGCCGGGACACCGCCAACACCCCGAAGATGGAGGTCGGCGGCCCCATCGTCGCCTGCATGCGCTCCGAAGGCGGCCTGCGCTGGTACGACCTCAAGAACAACAACGTGTTCGAGTTGGACTGGGTGCAGAACTTCGCCCTTTCAGGCGGCGGCACCTGGCTCGGGTGCATCACCCCCAAGGGCAACGTCCGGGTCCTCGACCCCGCAAACGGCAAGGATGCCATCCCCGCCCCGGAGACCATGTCCGAGGTCCCGGTGGCCCTCCTCTCCTTCGTCAACCGGCGCCCCGACATGCTGGTGATGGACGAGGACGGAGTGCTGTCGGTCTACGACCTCGCGGTATCGGTCACCGAGGATCGCCCCGCCGAAGGCATCGACATCCTCGACCTCAACGTCGCGGTCGATCGCCTGTGGGGCATCACCGGCGGCCAGTACGCAGCAGTGCGCTTCCAGGAGCACGATGCCGGAACCGCCACGGTCATCTTCGTGGACCTGGAGGCGGGCGAGGTGATCTCCGAGGTGCCCAACCTG
>JAFDJI010000619.1 GCA_019307545.1 Deltaproteobacteria bacterium
CGCCACACCGGAGACCAGTCCAGCAGGCGCACTCCCAGCGCGAACCCCCACGCGATCAAGGGGTGGAAGTAGCGCAGCAGGCAGCGGATCTGGAGCTCCATGCGCTCCAGGGGCACCTCGGGCGCCGGGGGGGGCGGCAGCAGGGCCCGCATGAGCCCGTGGAACGCCCGACGGGTCCCCGCCCCCATCGGCCAGGGATCCGCCAGCACCCACCCGTCGTCCGGATTGCGCGCCAGGAGCGCGAAGCCCGCCGGGACGGGGAGCATCCGCAGCCGCCGGGTCCGCGGGTCCAGGGTTTCAGTGGTCATCCTTCACCTCCGTCGTGGCGGTGTTTGTTTCATCGGCCAGGGCGTGGAGCATGGCGATCAGCGCCTCATCGGAACGGGCGTAGTGCGCCTGGGTGATGGCTGCGGCGCGATCCGCATCGCGGGCCGAGATCGCCCTCGCCAGCCCGCGCACGAACTCCGGGTAGCCGTCCACCGTGATCCAAAGCGCCTCGACCCCGCGAAGGAGGTCCAGGTAGACCTGAACCAGGGTGTTGGCGATCCATCGCACGGTGAGCGAGTCGGCGGCCTCCACCATCGCCTGCACCAGCGCAAGCTCCCCCTCCATGAGGGCCGGGACGTCGTTGCTCGCGTGGGCGCGAACGAGCCGCTCCGCCAAGTCGTCGATGTGCGCGAAGTCCTCGGCCCGGCCACGCTCCGCCGCGAGCCGCACCGCCATCTCCAGCACCATTCGCCGTGCCAGGAGCAGGTCGAGCAGCACCCGCACCCGCTCGCCCGCGTCGACCCCGTGCGTCAGGAACGGCCCGAGGATGTCCAGGGTCCCCTCGCGACGGAAGTCAGTCACCGTGGCCCGCGCCCCGTGCCGGGTCGTCACCAGGCGTGCGTGCTCCAATCTGCGCACCGCCTCGCGGAGGGTGTTGCGGTTGGTGTCGTAGTCGAGAGCGAGATCGCGCTCCGACCGCATCCGGGTGCCGCGCGGCACCTCGCCCCGCAGGATTTTCGCAGCCAGATCCTCGTAGATGCGGTCGGCGAGGCTGGTTCGGTGGTGGAGATCGCGCACGCGAGCGTCCGGAACTGGTTTGGCCAATGTCATGCATGACATGCTAACTGGTTAAACCAGTTTCGCAAAACCCTTTTCCAACGCCGTTGCCGCGCCGCACGATGGGCGTGGTAGCTTCCCCTCCCTGGAGGAGTCATGGCGCGCCCCGCCACCCTGGGTCTCGTCGCCCTCGCACTCGGTTGCGGGGGAGGAGCACCCCAGCCCACGGAGGAGAAGCCCACGCCGGACCCCGTCGAGGAGGTCACCGATGTCGTGGCCCCCCTCTTGCGGGTGGACCCCGGCGCTGGCGAGGCCGCCCCCGACTACCCCGACGTGGAGGGGGAAAAGCGAGGGCCCTGCGGCGCCTCCGCGACCAACCTGCCCACCCTGTTGCAGGGTCCCGGGATCCGGCGCTTGGAGGAGTACACCAACTACGGCATCGGGCAGAGCAGCCTGCTGGCGACCTCCTACCTGCCCCCCTCTGGCCCCTACCGGGGGACGGACCCCGTGGAGGAGGACCCGGACCCCGACATGTCGGCACGCGACGCCTGGGGATGCAAGTATGCACCCGGCAAGGCCTTTGATCGCGACGCCACCACGGCGTGGTGCGAGGGGGTGGCCGGCTCGGGAGAGGGCCAGGTTCTGGTCGCGCCCATCCCCAACGCCCGCTTGGCGCGCATCGGTGCGGGCTACCAGAAGTCCGAGGCCCTGCGGACCGCGAACGGGCGTCCCCGAAGGGTGAAGGTCACCCTCATGGAAGCGCGGGAGGCCACGCCCGCCGGGGTACAGAGCGGCGAGGGCTGGACGTACCGCGACGTGAAGATCCTAGGAGCCCACGAGGTGGAGTTGGAGGACCGCGGCGGTTGGCAGCCGCTTCCACTGCCCGAGGCTCCCGGCTACCAGGAACGTGCAGGGCTGGTGGCAGTGGAGATCCTCTCGGTCTACCCGGGAGGCAAGTACGAGGACACCTGCATCAGCGAAATCGAGGGCCTGGTCGCCCAGTAGCTCCACCGGAGAACCCCGTGCTGCAAGCCAACATCTACATCGAGTTGCCGGGCGAGGAGGTCACCCGCCCGACCACGCGTTGGGAGCGGATCCAGAGCAAGCTCGGTGCGAAGATCGACATGGGTACCGGCGTCAAGCGACTGACCCTGAACCCGCTGGAGACCTGGCAGGCATTGTGCACCGGGTTGGGAACCGCGCACCTCACCGACGCGGTGTGGCTCATCGTAAACGACAAGGTCCTGTACCTGGACGAGGAGGGCAGACCCCAGGACCTGGACCACGCCTGGGTGGCCGAAAGCCCGTTGGGAAGCGCCGACTTCCGTGAGCTACACCTGGCGCTCACCCACGAGGCCCTCGGTGTGGAGGCGATGGTGTTGGTCGACATCCGCACCCCGGTTCCCGTCGGCACCGAGGAGATGCGGGTGCGGGTCTCGGCGCGCATCTCGAACCTGCGCATCCGGCCGGGTGAATCGGCGGCCGACTACGTCCAACGCGTCCGTGCATTCGCCGCCAAGAAGCCCATCATCGAGGCCCACCGGGTCCAGATCCGCGAGTTCGCCCGCAGCCTGGGGCAGTGCTTGGCGGATGCGTTCGGGGACGCCACCTTCCGACTGGACGAGGCTCGGGTCCGGGTGCAGCGCCTCCAACTCGAGCAGTTCGCCCACTTCCGCGAGCTCTCCTTCGGAGACCAGTTCAGCCAGCGCGTCTACCGTCCGGCACCAAAGGTCGCGCGGCATGCCGTGTACGACGACCCCTTCGTCTACCTCTGGTGGGACCCCTACGCCGACCTGCTCCACTGGGTGCTCCTCGACGCAATGGTGCACCGTGTCGCATGGCGGTCGGAGCACGTCGAGGTGGTCGATCCGGGCGGCACCCTGGTGTGTCGTGGGGACCAGGTCCCCGAGCACGCGCAGGTGTTGGAGCCCGTCGTCGAGCTGGCCTACCTCGATGAACACGGGAAGCTAGCGGTGAGCCGGAGCGTTCCCCAGCCGACCTTCACCGGCGACCCGATCAGCGGGCATTCCGAGGGGAGGGCCAGACGCCCGAGGGGACGCTGACCAGCCAGGGGGTCACTCCTCCAACTCGAACACGCACTCCGGGTGCCCCATCGCCATGCACCGGACCTCTTTCGCCTTCAGGTCGTGGCCGAGGATGCGGCTGCTGTACCCGGCGATGA
>JAFDJI010000620.1 GCA_019307545.1 Deltaproteobacteria bacterium
TGCTCGATAGCCTCCCGATGGGGAGCTGCTCGGGCGTGATTCCTCCCGTCAAGGCGTAGTGACGGAGCCGCCTACGAGAGCGCCCAGAGCCCCTTGATCCGGCCGCGTCGGCCTTGGGTACGGGCCTTCAACCAGGCGATGGTCTCTTCCCTGGAGCGGGGGGGGTTCGCGAACTGCACCACCCGGTCGGCCAACCATCCGTAGTCGTGGGTCATCAGCCTGAACCACACCGCCTGGTTGTTGGGGACGGCGTTGAACACCAACGCATCCTGGCGGGCGAACTCGTCGATGTGCTCCTCGTACCAAGTGGGCATGTCCGACCAGTGCAGGTTGGCCTTCACGTGGTGCACGGCGTGGTAGCCGTCGTTGTAGCACTTGTGGTTGTAGGGGGTGTTGGTGAGGCAGGTGCTGTTCTTGAACCCGTTGTCCGGGTCCTCCATGTCGATGAATGCGTGCTGGGCGAAGTTGCCGCTCATCATGAAGAAACGCATGAGCAACAGTGGGGTGACGAACACCACCAACGCGGCGGCCCAGTTGATCCACAGGGCGATGGCCAACAGGGCGAGCCAGGCGAGCTCACCGATCCACAACGAACGCAGGAGCTTGCGGCGGTTTCTGGCGAGCAGATACCGGGACAGGTGCAGGTCACCGAAGAAGAAGAACCGGGCCCAGTAGTGCAGGAAGTGCCAGATGTTGTCCCGCTGGTAGCAGAGGGTGGTGGACTCGTCGGCCTCCATGTTGTTCTCGGGGTGGTGCATGCCCATGTGGTGCACGAAGAACGACGTCGGTGTCATGCCGAAAAAGGGTCCCAGGACCCACGGGATCCAGCGGTTCATCCGGTCGTGGGCTCGCGTGAAGCACCTGCGATGGCTGGTCGCGTGCAGCATGAGGGTGTAGCGACCGAAGAGCTGGGTGATGAGCAACACCAGGTAGGGGATGGCCAGGAGCCCCACCCACAGCGAGGGCAGAGCGAACAGGCACAGCGCGACGGGGATCACCGTCAGGCTGATGACCAGCGACGTGCGGATGAAGATCATGTCGCGTTCGTCTTGCAGCATCGGCAGGAAGAACCGCTCTACCGCCGAATACCGCTCCGGTCGCGTCCAGCCGGGATCCGTGATGGGGGGTGTGGTTGCCATCGAGCCTCGCGCCGACGTCTTAGCATCCCCCGACCCATCCAGTTCCCGATCAGGGCGGGTCGCTGGGCTGAAGGTCGAGGACTGGTACGAGCCGGCCAGGTAGGCTCGGGTCAGCCGCCGCGAGTCTGCGCCTCATTGTTGAGATGGGTCACCTCTGGGTGCGTCGCCAAGGCTTCGCATATTCCTGATGCCGTACATGCGTTTGCCGGCTAGACTCGAGCCGTTACCCGTGATCCTCACGAGGTTTCCTCTATGCCTGGCCAAGAACACCGCTCCGAGAGCACTCCTGCTGTCTCGCCTACTCCGGCTGGTCCCGATTCAGCCCAGAGCCGTGGTGCGGGCAACGCGAGCGAGGTCGACGACGCCGGCCTCGGTGGGGGGGCGTCCGAGCAGGGCATCGACGCGCTTCGCCAGGCGGTCGACGACGGCGATGGCGGCGAGGCCTGGAACCTTTTCCAGGGGCTGCCGGATGCGGACATCGCCGAGCTGAAGGCCGACAACACCCTGGCCGAGCGCGTGATGGCGCTGGTGGGGGCGGAATATGCAGCCAGCGTGCTGTACCAACTCCAGTACCCCCTGGACGTCTGGCTCCAGTACGCCGACCACCACTGCGCCAGCTCCATGGAGGCGCTGTCCACGGTGCTGATCGACGTGGGCATCTGTGATGCGAGCGACATCGTCGTGCATCTCACCGAGCTCGCGGGGCTGCCCGCCTTCCAGAACGCGGAGCTCATGGATCCCCTGATCATGACGTCCGGGCCCGAGGATCAGGGGGCGCTGATCTCCTCGGCCGAGGGTGTCGCCTTCTATTCCAGCTTCCACGACGAGAGCCCGCTGCAAGTGCTCATCGGCCTGGCCGCGGAGTCCGCGTACGTCCTGGAGCTGTTCCTCACCAGCGAACCCGCCCGCGGCCTGCTCACCTCCGATCCCGCGACCCTCGACGAGTTCATCCTCACCACCTGGGCCGCCGCGGGGGAGTGGTTCCGCACCTTGGGCCCGGCTCTGATCGACGACCTCGACGGTCTGGTCACCTCGAATGTCGAGGGTTGGGCAACTGCCCTGATCGCCGTGCTTGGCGCCGAAGACCTGGCCCTGCTGCCCCTTCCCGCGACCCCGCTCACGACGCTCATCCTCCGCACCGTCGGGAGCCAGTCGCCGGACGACCTGGCGTCGGTGTGCCGCAACATCGGCTACGAGCCGTCCGATGCGATGACGTTCTTCGTCGAGCAAGCCTGGCTCACCATCGAGGTGGTCCAGGCCCTGCTGGTGGACTCCACGGTGCTCCAGCAGGCTGCGGTCTCCGGCGTCGCGGAGGTCGTCACCGCGCTGATGCCCCTCGGCTACATCGCAGACCTGCTTCCGCTGCTCACCGCAGACGCGGGGCTTCCCCTGATCTACACGCTGTTCCCGCACGTACAGGCCTGGTTGGAAATGGACATGGCGCGGTTCGGGATCCTTGCCCTCGTCCTGCCCGTTCCCTGGATCGACGCCTTCATCACCTCGGCGCGCTTGCAGCCCCTGCTCGACTTCGCGGTGGCGGACCCGGCCGGGTGGCGGGCCCCGCTGACCGACGCGAAGTTCCAGGCCATCCTGGCCGTGCTGCAGAAGCCTTGCGCGGAGTCCGAGGTGCCCGGGCTGTGGGCCTTGTGGACCGACGCGAACCGGAGCGTGGACTCGGGGTATGCGCTGTACCACACCGTGATCGGGGTGCAGATCTGGTCCACCGGCGACCAGCCGACCGCCGCGGTGCCGGACTGGACCCACGCCCCCACCGGCATCACCTTCGAGCGCCGCATACGCTGGGACACCATTCGTCCCGATCAGAACGCGATGAACACCTTCCTGGCGCGGGTGTCGCTGCTGGCTCGGGGCCTGGTGTCGGCCTCTGCGGTCGGGTTCGGCAATCGCATGATGGTCGACTTCAAGAAAAAGACCCCCCCACCAGCCGACGGCGCCTGGGGAGCCACCAGGGCGCCCATCGTCAACGCGACCTACACGACTTCGGTCCATTGGCGCGATCACCGGATCATCTTGATGAACGTGACCGCCGCCGGGGCCATCCCCGCCAACCTGGGCCAGGGC
>JAFDJI010000621.1 GCA_019307545.1 Deltaproteobacteria bacterium
GTTGAGGTGCAGGATCATGAAGAAGGCCCCACCCGCCACGTAGATGGGCAACAGCGCCAGCAGTCCAGACCGCTCCTTGGGTGGGGCGGTGAGGCCGAGGTGGACGAAGAAGCCGATGACCGGGATCATCCCGGCCATGAAGCCGACCACCGCCGGGCGCATCCAGAAGCCCTCGGGCAGGTACCAGGTCGCCAGGAAGTAGCCCAGGATGCCCACGGCGAAGGCCGGTAGGAGGATCTTGAAGGCGATCGAGCCAAAGCTGACGTCCTCCTCACGCCGCTCCGGGCGCCGATCGGCCCGCTCCAGCACCTTCCAGTTGGCGGCGAGGATGATCAGCCCCACCAGGATTCCGAAGCCGGCGACCCGGAAGGTCCACAGCCAGCCGACCTCGTTGCGCACGCTGGCCGCCAGCAGGTTCGCCGCCAGCCCCCCGATGTTGATGCCCATGTAGAAGATGTTGAAGCCCGCGTCGCGCTTGGCGTCCCCCGGCTTGTACAGGTTGCCCACCATCACCGAGATGTTGGGCTTGAAGAAGCCGTTCCCGATGATGAGCACGCCCAGGCCGGAAATGAAGGGCGTGAACCCCCGGACGGACATGAGGAACAACCCCACCGCCATCAACAGCCCGCCCAGCACGACCGCGCGGCGATACCCGAGGTACCGGTCCGCGATCAGCCCACCCAGGAAGGGAGTGAAGTACACGAAGGCCAGGTACAGGCCGTAGATCTCATTGCCTTCCGCCGCGGGGAGCCCCAGGCCGCCGCGCTCCAGGTCGGTGGCGTAGAGCAGCAGGATGCCGAGCATGGTGTAGAACGCCAGGCGCTCCCACATCTCTGTGAAGAACAGGGCAAAGAGCCCCTTTGGGTGTCCCAGGGCCATGTGTACCTCGTCAAAAGTCGTGGAGTCTCACACGAAACGGTGCGAAGCGCTCCCTTCACCTGGACGTGCTAGAGGGCGGTCCCCGGTATGTGCTGGAAGTCCTGGAGGTCCCATGCGCCCACTCGTCCTGCTCATCGCCCTGTCCGCCTGCGACGCGGACCGCGAGCCCACCATGGTGCCCCGGATGGACTTCAACCGCATCGCGGTGGAGCTTGCGCAGCCGTTGTTCTGGGTTGCGGACAGCGACGCGGACGGCGTGCTCGACCCGGACGAGGTGGCCGTGCCCCTGGGCCCGTGGGAGGCCACCGAGGCGCAGTTCGTGAAGGACGGTGCGTTCACCGAGGCCTTCACCGAGGCCTACGCCGCCATCGCCGCGGTCCATAGCGATGGCTACGCCACCGAGGGTCTCGCCCCGGACGAGGCGAAGCGGCGCGATAAAGTCCGTCAGGAGCTGAAGTACGGGCGGGCGACCCTGGTCCTCACCGATATGGGCGACGCTTCCGCAGAAGACCGCGCCGTGGTGGAGCACCTGCTGGCGGCTGGGCGGCTCATCGACGACTTGTACGCGAAGCAGACGGGCGCCCACGGGATGATGGAGCGCATTCCCGCGGACGACCCTGCGAGCCGGATGCTGCTGCACCGGAACCACGGTCCCTGGTGCGACACCCCCGGCCTCGCCAAGGACCCGGAGTGCAGCGCCCTTGCCGAGCGTCCGCCGCTTGTCTCGGGGCTCTACCCGGTCGATCTGCAGACCGACCCCGGTTTCTTCGCCAAGCTCGAGGAGCAGCAGGACCTGATGGACCCGTTCACGGTCGTATAGCCTGGTGAGGACTGGTCCCTGAAGGCGGTTCCCTACACCGAAGCCTACGGCGAGGACATGAAGGCGATCAGCGACGAGCTTCGCGCCGCCGCGGAGGCCATCGTGAGCGAGGAGGAGCAGGGCTTCCGCACCTACCTGCTCGCCGCCGCCCAGGCCTTCCTCGACAACGATTGGTTCGCGGCGGACGAGGCCTGGCTGGCCATGGGATCCACCCCGACGAAGTGGTACCTGCGGGTGGGCCCGGACGAGGTCTACTTCGAGCCCTGCAACCGGAAGGCCGGGTTCCACATGTCCCTCGCACGCATCGACCCTTCGTCGCTGGAGTGGCGGGAGAGGCTGGAGCCCGTGAAGGCCGACATGGAGCAGGCGCTCGCCGAGTTGGCCGGTCCGCCCTACGCCGCGCGGGACATCGCGTTTCACCTGCCCGACTTCATCCACATCGTGCTCAACGCCGGCGACTCCCGCGACAACATGGGTGGCGCGATCGGACAGAGCCTGCCGAACTGGGGCCCAGTCGCCGAAAAGGGCGGCCGCACAGTGGTCATGACCAACCTCTACACCGACGCGGACAGCGTGGCGGCGCACCGCGTTCGGCTCGAGGCCACGTTCTGTCCCGAGACCATCGGGCAGTTCGGGGAGGGGGGCTACATGTACGTGATGACCACCGTCCTGCACGAGGCGGCACACAACCTCGGGCCGGGCCACTCCTACCTGGTCGACGGCAAGGCCGACGGCGAGGTCTTCGGCGGTGGGTTGTCCTCGGTGATGGAAGAGCTGAAGGCCCAGACCGCGGCCATGTACTACACCGACTGGCTCGCCGAACGGGACCTCATCGAGAAGACCGAGGTGCTCCAAGCCCACGCCGCCGACACCGCGTGGGGGCTCCAGAAGTTCACCGGTGGCTTCGTCACCCCGTCTGGTTCACCGAAGGCCTACTCCCAACTCGCCGCGGTCCAGATTGGCTACTTCCTCGAAAAGGGGGCGATTACCTGGCACCCGGACGCCATGGCCGTGAACGGAGAGGACCAGGGGTGCTTCCAGGTCCACTCCGACATCATGCCCGGCGCGGTCCGCGAGCTGATGGCCGAGGTGGCCTCGATCAAGGCCCGCGGCGACAAGGAGGCCGCCGAGGCCCTGCGCCAGAAGTACATCTTCTCCAAGGAAGGTGACTTCGCGCACCTCCGCGACGAGGTGACCCCGCCGCGCTGGCAGCGGGGTGGCAAGGAGAGCTTCATCTACGCGGTCCGGTACTGATCGAAGGCGCAGCGGGATGCGATATGAAGGCCGCCTCTATCGGCCCCCAAGCGAAGCCGACGCCTACATCCTCCAGGCGACCCTCGGTTGCTCCTGGAACCACTGCACCTACTGCGACATGTACCGGGACAAGCGCTTCCGCATCCGCGACCTGCGTGAGTCCCTGGCGGACATGGAGACGGCGGCCTCGGTGGTGGGGGACCGGGTCGGAAAGCTGTTCGTCGCCGACGGTGATTCCCTGGTGCTGCCGATGGACCACTGGCGCC
>JAFDJI010000622.1 GCA_019307545.1 Deltaproteobacteria bacterium
CCGGTGGGGCGACCCGGAGCGAGACCCGGCGCTGTCCGACGCCCAGTTGAACGCGGCGCGCGGTCTCGGGCTCGGCGGCGCGTCCCGGCGCGAGCACGAAGGCCCCAAGGACCGGCAGGGCGTCATCGCCCCCACGGAGAGCGAGCGGAAGGAATGAAGGACCTGGACCCCGATCTGCGGGCCGCCCTGGCGGCCCGGTTCCCGGAGATCATCCCGGCCGAGGGTGACCTCGAGCCGAGCGGCCCGCTCGTTCCGGCGGAGCAACACGTGGCGTTCGCCCGGTTCCTCAAGGAGGAGTGCGGCTTCACCCTGTACGTGAGCACAATCGGCAGCCACTGGCCCGCGCAGGCGGAAGGCGAGCCCGAGCACTACGAGGTCGCCACCGTCCTCCGCCGCCCCCCCAAGCCCTCGACCACGTTGTCGTGGCGGGTCCGCATCCCCACCGATGGGGCCGTCCCCACCCTGTTCCCGCTGTTCGCGGGCGCCGACTGGCAGGAGCGCGAGCAGTACGACCTGGTGGGGGTGGTGTACGAGGGGCACCCCGACCTCCGCCGCCTCATGATGCCGGAGGACTTCGGGGCGCACCCGCTCCGCAAGGACTTCGCCATCGACACCCCCCACCACCCGTGGAGGTGAGGTGAGGCCCCAACGCCAACGGGTGGACCCACACCTCGACATCGAGCGCTACGACCCCGATGCCGATCTGATGGCGCTCAACATGGGGCCGCAGCACCCGTCCACCCACGGGGTGTTCCGCATCAAGCTGTTCCTCGACGGCGAGATCATCGTCAAGGCCGTGCCCTACCCCGGCTACCTGCACCGGGGCGTGGAGAAGCTCCTGGAGAAGCTCACCGCGGTCCAGATGACGCCCATCGTTGACAAGCACGACTACGTGGCGCCGATGACCAACGAGCAGGCCATCAACGTGGCCTTCGAGACCGCGCTGGGCATCGAGGTCCCGCGGCGGGCGCGCTACCTGCGGACCATCCTCGCAGAGTTGCAGCGGATCTCGTCCCACATGCTGTGGCTGGCGACCTTCACCCTCGACATCGGCGGCACCATCGGCGGCGGCGCCAGCATGATGATGTACACCTTCCGGGACCGGGAGCTGTTCTTCGACGTCTTCGAGATGCTCACCGGGGGCCGCTTCCACTACAACACCCACTGCGTGGGCGGGAACCGGCACGACATCCCTTCGGGGTGGGCGGACAAGGTGAAGCTGTTGTGCGACGTGATGGCCGTGCGCATCACCGAGTACGAGGACCACACCCTGGGAAACGAGATCCTCAACCATCGCTCCAAGGGCATCGGGGTGATGGACGCGGATCTGGCCCTGGAGCTGGGGCAGACGGGGCCGAACCTGCGCGCAAGCGGCGTCGACCACGACCTGCGCCGCGATGCGCCCTTCCACGCCTACGACGAGATCGAGGTGAACGTGGCCACCGCCACCGACGGCGACGTGTACGCCCGGTACCTGGTGCGGATGGCGGAGATGAAGGAGAGCGTGCGGCTGGTGCGGGAGCTGATCGACAATGTCCCCGAGGGCCCGATCTCCGCACTCGCTCCGGTGAAGACCCCCATCCAGGTGCGGATCAAGGAAGGGCAGTGGTACAGCGCCATCGAGACCCCCCGGGGTGAGCTGGGCACCTACCTGATCGGTGGCGGCGACAACAAGGGCGCCTCGCCGTACCGCTGCAAGCTGCGCCCGCCCAGCCTGCACGCCTTGAGCGCGCTTCCCTACCTGCTGCCCGGGCACACGGTGAGCGATGCCGTGGCCATCCTCGGCTCCCTGGACCCGATCATGGGGGAGGTGGACCGGTGAACCCCTGGCTGCACGGTGTGGTGTACGGCACGGGCATGGTCACCCTGCTCCTGACCGCGGCGGCGCTGGCCACGTGGTGGGAGCGCAAGTTCTCCGCCCAACTGCACAACCGGGTCGGCCCGATCATCGTCGGGTGGTGGGGCATCCTCCAGCCAATCGCCGATGCGGTGAAGGCGGTTCAGAAGGACGATATCGTCCCCCGCGACGCCGACAAGCCGTTGTTCAACCTGGCGCCGGTGTTCCCAGTGGCCCTGGTGCTCGCCACCGCGGCGGTGATCCACCTCGGGGGCTGGTGGGACGAAACGGGCACCTGGCAGAGCACCCTGCTGATCGCCGATCTGGACATCGGCATCCTGTGGGTGCTTGCCATCGCGGGGTTGATGGTCTTCCCGTTGTGGATGGCGGGATGGTCCTCCAACAACAAGTACGCGCTGCTGGCCGGCATGCGCGCCGTCGCCCAGGGCATCTCCTACGAGATCCCCCTGGTCCTGGCGGCGTTGGTGCCGGTGGTGGTCACGGGTTCCTTCTCCCTGTCCGGGATCGTGGCCTGGCAGGCGGAGCACGGGTGGCTGGTGTGGCGCCTGCCGCTCGTCGGCCTGGTCGCCTTCGTGCTGTTCTTCGCCTCTTCGCTCGCCGAGTCCAATCGCATCCCCTTCGACATCCCGGAAGCGGAGAGCGAGCTGATCTCGGGGGTGTACGTCGAGTACACCGGGCTGAAGATGACGATGTTCGTGCTCGCCGAGTACATACACACCTTCATCGCCAGCGCCCTGGCCGCCACCCTGTTCCTCGGCGGCCCCCATGGGCCGGCTCCCGCCCTCCTCGGCCCGCTGTGGATGGCGCTGAAGACCCTGACCCTGTTCCTGATCATCTACTGGATCCGGTGGACCTGGTTCCGGTTCCGCGCCGATCAACTCATGGAGCTTTGCTGGAAATGGCTGGTTCCCCTGGGGCTGGTCCTGGTCATGCTGACCGCGCTCATGGTCCTGGTGGGGTGGGCATGAGGTACCTCGACGGCTCGCTGCGCTCGCTCACCGTGACCTTCCGCAACTTCTTCCGGCCCAGCGTCACCGAGAGCGTACGGCCCCACGAGACGCGCGCGGAGCGGTACCGGGCCAGCTTCGCGCTGGTGGACGACCCGCACGGCGACGAGGCCTGCATCGGCTGCAAGCTGTGCGAGAAGATCTGCCCCTCCTCGGTGATCACGGTGACGGCCGGGCCGAAGAAGGAGTCGCCACACACCGGGAAGAAGCGGGGGTGGGCGGTGGACTTCATCCTCGACCTGCAGGCGTGCATCTTCTGCGAGCTTTGCGTGCAGGTGTGCCCCACCGACGCGATCCTGATGCTGCACGTCCAGGAGCGGCCCGGGTACGCCCGCGA
>JAFDJI010000623.1 GCA_019307545.1 Deltaproteobacteria bacterium
TTGCACCTGAAATTGCTTCAGCGCGGTGGCAAATCCGTCCCGGGCCCCGGCGACGACCGGAGAGTGGAACGCGCAGGCCACCGGGACCCTCCGCACCTCGATGCCCTCGGCCTCGAGCCGCTCCATGGCGGTGGCGATGCCCTGTTCCGTGCCGGACAGCACGGTCTGGAACGGGCTGTTGTGGTTGGCGAGCACCACATCTTCGATGCCCTCCAGCACCGGCTCCAGCGCGTTGGCGGGAGCACCCGCGGACGCCATGGCGCCCGGCGCACCGGCAGCGGCCTCCAGGATCACCCGGCCCCGGGTCTCGGACAGCTCGGTCAGCTCGTCGGCCCGCAGCGCGCCTGCGACGCACAGCGCCACCAACTCGCCGTAGCTGTGCCCCGCGAGCTGGTCCGCCTCTACACCCAGGGAACGGAGGACCTGCGCGGTGGCGAGGTCGACCATGCCCAGGGCCGGCTGGGCGACGCGGGTGTCGGTGATCCGGGCCCGCTGGGCCTTGCGCTCGGCGGGATCCCAGGTGTCGCCAGGGTACAGGCACTCGCGCCACCCCGGCCCCAGCAGCGCCTGCAACCCGGGGAACGCCACGAACAGCTCCGCGAGCATGCCGGGGCGCTGTGAGCCCTGGCCCGGGAACAGGAACGCGAGCTTGCCCGAGACCGGGACCTCCGGCGCCCGGAAGACCCCCCTGCTGTCCTGACCGTGCAAGGCACGGATCAGCTTCTCGCGCAAATCATCGAGGCTCTTGGCCACCACAGCCACCCGGACCGGACCCTCCCCGCGCTCGGCCACGGCGGCGGCGAGGTCCCGCAGCCGCCACGGCGGGTCGGTGGCCAACAGGTAGGCGAGGCGATCGAGGTCGGCCTCCTGCCGGAACAGGAACAGCTCAGCGGGCCACTCCTGGAGGCCGTGTGCCGGCGTGTCGCCATAGGCCGCGAGGACCGCGTGGAAGTTGGTGCCACCGAAGCCAAAGGCGCTCACCGCGGCGTGGCGCCCCTCGCCATTCCAAGGGGCGGCGCGGCTCCGGAACACGAAGGGGCTGTCCGCCCGCCACGCCGGGTTCGGCCGCACGATGTGCAGGGTGGGCGGGAGCACCTGGTGGTGCAGCGCCAGGGTGACCTTGACCAGCCCCGCGAGTCCGGCGGCGCACTTGGTGTGCCCCACGTTGGACTTCACCGAACCGAGGGTGACCTGCCCCGGCCGGACCCCGGCGCGCGTGTACACCTCGTTCAGCGAGGTGAGCTCGGTGCGGTCGCCGACGACCGTGCCGGTGCCGTGCGCCTCGACCAGGCCCACCTGGGCGGGAGAGACGCCGGCCCGCGCGTAGGCCCGCTCCAGGGCACGCACCTGCCCCTCCTTGTGGGGCGCGGTGAGGCCGAGGGAGCGACCGTCACTGGCGCCAGCGATCCCCTTCACCACCGCGTAGATCCGGTCCCCGTCCCGCTCGGCGTCGGCGAGCCGTTTGCACACCAACACCGCCACGCCTTCGCCCAGTCCAACCCCGTCCGCGTCGGCGTCGAAGGGACGGCTGCGACCGGTGGGTGAGAGCGCACGCACGCTGGTGAACAGCAGGTAGTCGCCGATGGTGTTGTGGAGGTCGGCGCCACCCACCAGCACCATGTCGCTGGTGCCCGCGGCGAGTTCCTTGCAGCCAAGGTCCAGGGCCGCGAGGGATGACGCGCACGCCGCGTCCACCGTGTAGTTCACCCCGCCCAGGTCGAGGCGGTTGGCGATCCGCCCCGCGATGACGTTGGCCAGCACACCCGGGAACGAGTCCTCCGTGAGGCGAGGCAGCACATCGTCCAGCTCCGGGGGCATCTCCCCGAGATACTGCGGGTACAGGGCGCGGAAACCGTAGGCCGCTGCCAGGTCGGTGCCCGCCTCGGCCCCGAACACCACCGACGTGCGCTCCCGGTCGAAGGGTCGAGCGGCGTAACCAGCATCGGCCAGGGCACGACGCGCCGCCTCCAGCGCGAGGAGCTGTACCGGCTCTATCGCGGCCAGGGAGCGCGGCGGGATCCCGTAGCGCAGCGGGTCGAAGTCGATGGCGGGCAAAAAACCGCCCCACTTCGAGATGGACCGCTCCCCTCCCTTCGCGTCCGGGTCGTAGTACAGGTCCGTGTTCCAGCGCTCCGGAGGCACCTCGGTAACGGCGTCACGCCCAAGCACCACGTTGCTCCAGAACGACTCCAGGTCCGAGGCCCCCGGGTAGAAGCCCCCCATGCCGACGATCGCGATGTCCTGGGCCGGACGTCCCCCATCGTAGGACGGCGCGGCGAGCAGGGCGTCCGGGCCCTCGCTCACCTCGCGGTGCAGGGTGGCGAGGGTGGTCGTCTCCGCCCGGAGGGTCGCCACCTGGCCGATCATGAACAGACCTTCCCGGCGCTGGGTGGCCTCGTCCACCTCCACCAAGCGCTCACCGTCGCGGCCGATTCCCTTTGCGGCCAGGCGCAGGCGCCCCAGGTTGAGGCGTTCCAGCGCCTCCCACACCGCCTCGGGCGCCTCTCCAGCGTCCTCGAGCCGGCGCCTGGTATCGGCGAAGGCCTCCACGAAGGGGCTGTCGACGCACCGGGTGGAGTGGCCTGGCGCGGAGTGCACCAGCACGGTGCCCTCGCAGTCCAGGGCAGCCTGTTGGAAGGCGGGGGTGATGGCGCCGGTGGACACCGCCTCCTCGGTGAACAGGTAGGCGGTGCCCATGAGGAACCCGATGCGTGCACCTCGCACCGCCAGGGGTGCCGCGAGCGCGGAGACCATCGCGGCGGAGCGCGCGTCGTGGATGCCCCCGGCGAACAGCAGGCTGAGTTCGTGGGGTGCGTCGTGGCGGAGCAGGCGCTCCACGAACTGGTCCCAGAGCACGAAGCTACTGCGCGGCCCCACGTGGCCCCCGCACTCGCGCCCCTCGAACACGAACCGGCGCGCGCCGTCGGCCAGGAACAGGTCGAGGAGCCCGGGAGAGGGCACGTGCAGGTAGGTGGGAACCCCCTCTTCCTCCAACTCGCGGGCCTGGGCAGGTCGGCCCCCCGCGAGCAGGGCCACCGGGGGCCGCGCGTCGCGCACGGCGGCGAGCTGATCGGCGCGGATCTCGGGGGGTGCGAAGCCCAACATGCCCACGCCCCATGGCAGCTCCCCGAGGCGATCGCGGGTGTCGGATAGCATGGCGCGCAGGGCCTCGCCGCGCAGCACCGACAGGGCCAGG
>JAFDJI010000110.1 GCA_019307545.1 Deltaproteobacteria bacterium
GACCGGGCTCACCGTCACCTACGACGGCAGCAGGGGTTGGACGGCGTTTTCGCTCTCGGAGCCGACCAACGATGGGCGGGCGGTGGCGAGCCTCGGCAACCGGTCGGTGGAGGGGGTCTCCTGTCCTGTGTTCTCGGTCTACGTCGGGGCCGACCACCCGTGGTTCTCGGCGTCGGGGAGGGCTCCCAACCCCAACGGCTTCACCTTCTTCATGGACGGCCAGGAGATGTATGCCGCCGCCAAGCCGGACCTGGAGCAGGCCACCGAGCGGGTGACCTGGGGCACCTGGTGGTGGGAGTCCGACTTCGAGTTGGTGCGCCCCGCTGGGCACGCGAACCTCTCGGAGAGCCAACGGGCCGGCAACACCGCGATGGCCATCCTCGAAGCCCTCCCCGGCGTGGAGCGGCGGATCATCGTGAACCGGTTCTGGTCCGACAACCTGGACTTCCTCACGTACATCAACAGCGATGGCGCGCTGCGGGACCATGCCGAGACGGCCAACGACAATTTCGAGGTGGTGCTGCAGGGCAACCCAACCGAGGTGCCCCTGGGCGGGCAGTTCGAGGAGGAGGCGGCCCCGTGGTACCTCGGGGATCGCGTGCTCTCGAACCCACGCTATGCCGATCGCGAGTTGGTCATCGACGACCGCCAGGGTGCCCGGAGGGACCTGATCGTCGACGCCGCGACCTGGCACCAGAAGGCGTTTGCCATCGACGGCCGGGTGGCCTTCGTGTCTGGCATGAACGTCAAGGGGACCGACTGGGACTCCAACGAGCACCGGGTGTTCGACGAGCGGCGCATGGGGTTCGACGCCTCCAAGGACGATCGGATGGAGGTCCTCGATCGCGAGGAGTTGCCCGAGTACGGGCCACGCAAGGACTACGGGGTGCGCCTGGAGGGGCCCGGGGCCCGGGACGTGGACGACATCTTGTGGTTGAGGTGGGAGTGGGCCATGGCCCGGGGCGACATGTACGCGGACAAGGCCACTTCCTACGCCCTCGGTCCCGCAGCGCCGGCCCCGGCCGACGCCGTGCTCGCACAGGTGGTCGCTACCCAGCCGCAGCCCTTCGGCGAGCGCTCCATCCTGGAGACCCAGGTCAAGGCGATCCAGCTGGCCACCGAGTACCTGTACATCGAGGACCAGTACTTCCGAGCGCCGCTCCTGGCCGACCTCATCGTGGCGCGGATGTTCGAGGAGCCCGATCTGCTGCTGATCGTGGTCTCCAAACCCATGAGCGATTGGGACCCCGGTGCGAAGTTCACCTACCTCGCTGACGCGACCTTCCGCACCCTGTTCCCGGACCGGTACCTGCTCCTTCAACTCAAGGTGGTGGACCTGGTCATCGACCCGGGCTTCTTCTACGACGACATCTTTCTCTACCCGCTGGACGTCGACACCCACTCCAAGCTGCGACTGATCGACGACACCTACCTCTCCGTGGGGTCGTGCAACTTCCACAACCGCGCCTACCTGTTCGAGGGCGAGTTGAACGTGTCGGTGCTGGATGGGCCCACGGTGCTCAGTGTCCGGCGTCGGGTGTTCGCCAACCTGGTGGGTCCAAGGTGGGCGCCATTGCTCACCGATGACCCGTCCAACAACTTCGACGTCCTCGCCCTCTCGGCCTCTGACAACGACTCCCTGCTGACGTGGTGGGAGGACAACGCCTCCGAGTTGGATGCCGATGAGGCGGAGGCTGCCTGGTCCGAGAACCGGCCCTCGGGCTTCGTGTACCCGCTGGAGATCTCGCCGGAGTACATGTTCGACGTGGGACCGGACATCTTCTAGGTCTCCTGCTCGCGTACCCGTACCCGTACCCGCTCCCGCTTCCGCGGAACCTCGTCATTCCCCGGGCAGCGTTCGGAATACGAGCACTCGCCGGCCCTCCGGGTAAGTCCAGAGAAGCGCCTCCGCCCCGCCGACCACCACCTGCTCCACCACGATCTTCCCCGCGTGGATGCCCCTCAGGTGGCACACGCGGCAGACCGTCGTCCCGTTCTCCTCCGCGTCGGACCCCCCTTCACTCCGCATCACGAGGTGATGGCCCTCGTTGCGCAGAGACAGCCTCATGCACTCGGGATTGGTGCACCGATAACCATCGCGCTCCTTGACCTTCCCAAAACCACGCTGCGGTGGGAGCTTTGCCTCCTCCACGAACCACCGCGCCGCCTCGACCAGCCCATCTGGCACCCGCAATGGCGTTTGCACTCGCTCCGGCTCGGGGTGGGGAATGGCAACGAACAGCACACCGCCGGCAGATGACGCGGCGCACCCGGTCCCGTCACTGAGCGCACCGCCGACGTCGCCACGCGCCCCATCGCCGCCGCGCATTTGCTCGGCGCCACCGCGGGTCGTCTCGGTCCCGGAACGATCGCGCGGCCGGTCGCCATGGAACCCGGAGATGCGCCGCGGCCGCCTGCGCGGCGCTGGGACGAGGCGTTCGTCGTCCAGCTCGAGCTGGGTGTCCGGAATCCACCCGAGCGGGACCATCTCACCCTGGGATGGGTGCTGCTCGACGGCGATTGCTGCATTGCTACGCTGGTGCGACCGACGGACAGAGAAGCACTGGCCGAACACCTTGGGCTGTGAACCGTGACGATCTCCTACGGCACCAGGTCAGGTCGTTCCTGTGACAGCCAATCAAGGAGGGATGCCTTCGTGGACTTGGCGATCGCAAGGCTCTCGTCAGCCTCCTTCTCGCTGATCGTGCCGGCCCGTTCATAGTCAGAGACGTTCCTCTTCTTGCGAAACGCGTCGATCGCAGTGATGTCATCGCGAGGTGCCCCAATGGTGAGCGTCATGGATTCGATGGCGTAGTAGTGGTGAGATCCACCCTTGTTCGGACGGTATCCGGAGGCAGCCAATGCGATGAGAGCGCACTGAAGGGTAGCGTTGTAGGAGATCGCAAGGCGCCAGTCGGGACTGAGATCCTCGTTGCTGGCGTCCCGTATGTCGCGATCGACGATCTCCAGCATCGAACGGATCTCGCGGGGATTGGATCGGTGAGCCGTCAGCCACTTGTTATCCAACCACTGCCGCAAGGTCATCGCGCTCTCCCACCAGAAACTGCTTGTCCGTCTGAGCCAGCTCACAGATGAAATGGTCTCGTTCGTCGTATCGTCTGGAGAACTCCTCGGCGGAGTACACGACGGGGTTGATTTCTCGCCCGAGCCTGAGTTGCACCGGAGCGATGGCAGCGATGACATCTCTGAACCTGACTTGACCTATGACGGCCAGATCGACGTCGCTGTCGGGGCGGGCCCTGCCTCGGGCGACAGAGCCGAACACGAATGCGAAGTCGATACCGTCGACATTGGATAGCGCCTGTCTGAGAGCGGCAAGTACGCCAACGGTCTTGCTGATGATCGCGGACAGCTCAGCGAAGATGGTGCCTTCCTTGTTGGCTGAGTAGTAGGTCCTGCCACCGGACTTCTCTGCAGAAACGAGACCGGAAGCCACCAACCTGGAGATCTCGCGTTGGACGCCACCTTGGCCCTTGTTCACAATCCTGATTAGCTCTCGCAGGTAGTGCTTCTCGTCAGGGTTCAGGTAGAGACACTCCAGCAGCGCACGCCTGGTAGAGGGAAACAACGACGAGAGTTCTGTACCCATTGCGGGTACGCTTGTACCCTGAATGGGTACGGGTGTCAAGGGAGGCTCCTTGTACCCAATCCGGGTACAATTGTACCCGGCGAGGGTACGCTAGCCAGAAGCGCTTTGGATGAGCTCGCGCGCTCCTCGTTCGCCTGCCCAGTCATCGGGAACATCGAAGCGGAATGCCCGAGACCACGTGGTGCGCTATTGTCCCGGCACCCCCGGTTCCCCCGGCCGGAACCGGAACACCTGGAATGGCGCCTGCGCGAGGATGTGCTCGGGGCTCTGGAACACCAGGTGCTGGATGACGCTGTCGGTGACATACAGCCAATCGTCCGGGCCGTAGCTGAGGCCGTCGGGCCACCGCATGCGGGGGTCGCGGATCAGGGTGAACAGCGCCCGATCCTGTCCGAGGACGCAGATGGCGCTGTGCTCCACGTCGGTGATGTAGATGTTGCCGGCCAGATCCGTGCTCAGGCCATCGCTCTGCGGCTTGGGGCCGAAGTCCTCCACCCGGGCCCCCAACGCGTCCGCGGACAGCGCCGGGTCGCGGAGATCGCGAGTGCGGACCCGGAACATCCGCTCGTGGGACATCGGGGCGTAGTAGAGCCACTCCCCATCGCGGTCCAGCCCGATGGAGTCCACGTTGGGCCGCAGCGCGACCAGCCCGCCCCAATACACCATGTCCCGCCCAGGTGCCCGGATGAGCCACTTCTGGGCCACCACCGAGGGGTGCTTCTCCAGCACCCGCCGGGAGGTCCCGGTCTCGAGGTCGTGGACCACGATGGCGGGCCTGCGGCCGATGATGCTGGTGTCGGCGATGTAGACCGTGACCCCCTCCGGGTCTACCTGCAGGTCGTTGAGGAAGGACCCCTTGTGGGCGATCGGTGGCGGGAAGTCGTGGCGGTAGGTGATCTGGTCGGTGGAAAGGTCGATACCGAGCAAGCGGGGTCCCATCCCCTGGCCGCCGCTGTCCAAGACCCACAGGCGCTCCTGGCGGTCCACTGCCACCCCCAGCACGGCCGACATCTCGGTACGCTGGGCCTCGTCGTCGGGGTAGGGCACCAAGTCGCCGTCCACGATCTCGGCCACCCGGAGGAACGCGGGGTGGGACTCGGGGTGGATGGAGACGAACACCCGTCCGGAGGCTGAAACGGCGACGTTACCGGGCGGCTCGTCCAGGGTGGCAACCACCTCCAGGGCCTCGGCGCCCAGGCGCGGTGGGGTGGAGCGGTCGGGGAAGTCCGCGCCTCGCCCGCCCATGGTGGCCCGCACCATGCCGAGGACCGCCACCACGAAAAGGAGCATTGCGGCGACGAGGCCGATGAGGATCCGTTTCCAGCGCATGATCTCGTCCCCTCGGAGGGGGCTCAGTATCCGAGGCGCGGGATGGATGCAGAGGCGGGTATCGTGAAGGTGTCCCTTTCCAGACGCCGGAGGTTCCCGTGTCGGATCAGCGCTCCAGGCCGATGGCCACGGCCACGCCCGTGCCTGGCGAGGAGGGGGACAACCCATACGACGACCCCTGGTTCAAGGACACGGGGGTTCCGCGGGCACCGAAGCGCGTCGAGGCCGCGCCTCACGGGAAGAAGGGCCGCATGCCGGGGTGGGCGTTGTCGGCTGGCTTGCTGGTGGGCATTGGGGGGACGACGGGGCTGTTGCTGCTCTTCCTGTCCTAGCCGGCCTGGCCCTCCGCCATCTCCCACAGCGCCTTCAAGCGCGCCATGGCCAGGCCGAGCACCGAGTCCGCGGAGTAGGTCCCGTCGGGGGCCAACTCCCCGGCTGGGCGGCCCAGGAACAGGCCGAGGGCGTCCTGGATCCGGTCCACCGTGTACAGGTGGAACTTCCCAGCCTCACAGGATGCCACCACATCCTCTCGGAGCACCAGGGTACCGATGTTCGCGCGGGGGATGACCACACCCTGGGTGCCGGTGAACCCGATCTCGCGGCACAGGTCGTGGAATCCCTCGACCTTCTCGTTGACCGCGCCGATGGGGAGGATGTTCCCCAACTGGTCGATGGCGCCCGTCATGGCGAGGTCCTGGCGCGCGGGGAGCCCGGTCATCGCGGAGAGGAAACAGATCACCTCCGCGCCCGAGGCCGAATCTCCGTCGATGCCGCCGTAGCTCTGCTCGAAGGCGACGGACGCGTCGAAGCACTGGGGGTGGTTGGTGGGGAGCAGGGTGCGGAGCAACCCCCCCAGGATGTAGAACCCCTTGGTGTGGATGGCCCCGGAGAGTTGCGCCTCTCCCTCGATGTTCATGGTCCCGGCGGTGCCCGGCCCGACCGTGGCCGAGATCCGGGTCGGGAAGCCGTAGGTGAGGGGACCGGCGTGGAGTACGGCGAGGCCGTTGACCTGTCCGACGGCGCCATCTTCGAGTTGCAGACGGATGACTCCGCGCCCCACCGCGCCCCGGAACCGGCGGGCGGGAAGCTCCGCGCGGGCCTTTGTGCGGCGGATGGTCTCCCCGACGTGTTCCCCGGTTGCGAGGGTCGCCCCCTCCTTTTTCGCCACGAAGGAGGCCTCTCTGGCGATGTCGCCCAGGCGGCCGAACCGGGCGGAGAGCTTGCCGGCCTGGGCCGCGACGCGAGCGCCATGCTCCACCAGGGCAGCAACCGCGCTCGCGTCGAAGGGGAGCAGCCCCTCGTCCCTCGCCAGCCGCGCGAGCACGGCGGCGTACATCCGCACCCCATCCTCGTCTCGGGTGATGACCGAGTTGAAGTCGGCGAGGACCTTGAACAGCTCTCCGAACTCGCGGTCCCCGGCGTCGAGCAGCGCGTACAGCTCCGGAGGACCGAGGAGGATGACCTTGACGTCGATTGGGACCGCTTGCGGCTTGAGCAGGGGCGGGCTGAAACCGGTCCGCTCCGGGGGCTCCCACTCCACCCTCCCCACCCGCAGGGTACGGACCAGCGCCCGCCATGCCCCCGGCGCAGCCAGGACGTCGGCCGCCTCCAAGACCAGGTACCCGCCATCCGCCTGGAGGATGGACCCGGGTCGGATGCTCATGTGGTCGGCGATCGGGGTGCCGTCCGGCAACATCTCGGCGTCCACCGATCCGAGCAGGCTCACCGCAGTGGGGGTGTTCTCCACCACGACCGGGGCTGGCTCCTCGGTGTCGCGGGTGACCAGCATGTTGACCTCATAGGGCCGGGTGCTCCGCGGCCCCTCGCCGCGCAATCGTCCGCCCCGGGAGACCAGATCCTTTGTGAGGTCGTTCAGGAAACTTGCCACCTCCGGCTCCGCATGTGCGGAGCGGAGCTCGGCCGTGGCCGCGTCGAGCAGGGCGCGGATCTCTTCCTGGACCAGGTGGGTGACCCGATTCTGGGTGCGCTGGTGGATCTCCAGCGCCTTGGCGGTCACCTCGCGGAGTCGCCCCTCGAAGGAGACGATCTTCTCCGCGATCTGCGCCACCTCCTCCTCGCTGATCGCTCCGCCAACCTGCAGCGCCTGGAACTGGTCCGGCGGGACCGGCTGCCCCCCGATGACCGGCACCAGGATCGGGTGGGAGGCATCTTCACTCCGCGCTGCCATCAGGGCCAGTCCGACCTCTCCCAGCTCCTGCTCGAAGGGCTTCTGCCAGCCCTGCATCTCCTCCTGTGCTTCCCGGTTCAATTCGGCCACGCGTGCCTGGAGGCTCTCGGACCGCACCGCCGGTTCGATCTTGGTCCGGATGTAGTCGGCGAGGGCATCCATTCGCTGTTGGAAGGCGGGTGCGGTGCCGGTGGCCAGGGGGAGCAGTGTGGGGTGGTTCGGCTGGGAGAAGTTGTGGACCAGGCATCGATCGGGACGCGGCTTCCGGGTGTGGCGCACCTCCTCCACCAGGGTGCGCACCAGGGTCAGGCGCCCCGACCCCTGGATGCCCCGCACGAAGATGTTCTGGCCGGGTGCATCGATCGCCAACCCGAACTGCAAGGCCTCGGTGGCGGTGTCCTGGCCCACCACCCTCCGAACGGGGGTCACATCGTCGGTGCTGCCGAAGGACAGGTGCTCCGGCTCGCAACGCCAGCGGAGCTGGTGGGGTGTCAGCTCGATCGCGCCGGTTGGCTGGTCGTGGCTCATCACTTCCCCTTCATTCGGGCCGCGCCCAGCTGAACCGGGCGCGAATTGGCACGTGGTCGGACAAGGGACGGTCGGCCTCGTCCACGAACTCCCCGGCCACGGCCCACTCGGTCGGGGTCAGGACCAGGTCCGATCCGCTGCGAAACAGGAATCGGTCGATGCGATCATCGCCGCACCCTATGGTACGGCAGGCGTCCGCGAGGTCGGTGGTGGTGAACAGCTCGCTCAAGATGGGCTCGTCATCGACATCGAAGCCGTGCAGATTGGTGTCTCCCGTCACCAGCACCGCGCGATCGCCTGCGTTCTCCACGATGTGCGTCCCCAACTGGGTGAAGTTGTCGGCCCGGGCTGCGACGTCCTCTTCGCTGCCCCCAGCCTCGGCATGGTGGTTGTACACCAGCAGGGAGAGATCCTCTGCCAAGGTGACCTCGGAGACCGAGAAGCCCTTGTCGGCGAGGCAGTCACTGGCGTTCTCCACGGTGCCGTGGCACGCGTCCCACCGCACCCGGGTGAGGGGACCGAGGGGGAACACCGAGAACCGGTTCAGGCCATCGCTGAAGAAGCGCTCCGGGTCGGTCATCGGTTCGGATCGATAGGGGTGGGTGGCGCCCGCGGCGAGCGCTTCGTGGTAGACGAAATCCTCCTGCACCAGGACGAGGTCGTAGCCGTTGAGGAGCGGGCTGATGATCGGGGTGTTCCGCTCGGGATGCGAGCCGCTGATCCCCTCGGGAAGCCCCGCGACGTTGTAGCTCAGGGAAAGGAAGGTCCCCTCGGAAGGCGGGGGCTCGGTGCAGGCATGGAGCAACAGCGCCAGGAGGATGGGCAACAATGGCGTCCTCGGGGGTTGATTACCGTAGCCCGTGGTCACCACTTTGCGGTAGGTGTCCGCTAAGATCACCCGCGCCAAGGGATCCGGAGACGCCATGCCACACCGATTCGCCACCCTCATCCTCTGTCTGCTCCTCCCGAACATGGCGACGGCGGGCGACCGCCTCGCAGACCCGGTCACCCCCACGGCCGAGCGCCTCTCCTTCCTCATCGATCCCGACGAGCCGACCTACACCGGGAAGGCCTCCATCGACCTGACGGTCGCAGAGAAGGTCGAACGGTTCGAGATCCACGCGGAGGAACTCGACATCATCTCCGGCCGCGTGGAGCAGGGCCGCAGGGTCACCCCGGTGACCACGGAAGCCCTGGAGGGAGGTCGCATCGCGGTCGTCCCCTCCAAGCCGCTCGCGCCGGGCGAGTACACCCTGGTGATCGAGTTCGAGAACGATGTGAACGAGCAGGCCTATGGGTTGTACAAGTTCGAGGCTGGTGAGCAGATTTTCTGGGTTTCCCAGTTCGAGGCCGACGACGCCCGGACGGCGTTCCCCTGTTTCGATGAGCCGGCGTTCAAGATC
>JAFDJI010000111.1 GCA_019307545.1 Deltaproteobacteria bacterium
CCTTCTTGGCCAACGTAGGGCGCGAGACCAGCGGTTTGAAGTACATCCGCGAGCTCGAACCAGGTCCCTACTGCAACCTGGACTGGTGGTACGGCTGCCCGGCGGGGACTGCCAACTACTATGGCCGAGGCGCGATCCAGCTTTCCTGGAACTACAACTACAAGTTCGCCGGTGACGACCTCGGCGTCGACCTGCTCGGCAACCCGGACCTCGTCGCCACCGATCCGCTACTCGTCTGGCAGACGGCGGTGTGGTTCTGGCAGGTGACAGCACCCCGTGCGCCCCTGACGCCCCACGACGCGATGGTGGAGGGCCAGGGTTTCGGCAAGACGATTGAGATCATCAACGGGGACCAGGAGTGCCAGGGCCGCTATCCTGAAGCGGTGGGTGAACGCGTCAACCGCTACTGGTCCTACTGCTTGATGCTTGGCGTCGATCCGGGCGGCAACGTCGGCTGTTGACACGCCAGGCGGAATGAGGATGGTTCGCACGCTCGGCCTGCTCGGCCTCGCGATGTCCGTTGGGGTCGCCAGGGCGGCAGACCTTCCCAGCGTCGAGGACGGATATCGCCTCCTGGCGGCGGGCCAGGCGGAGGAGGCGAGCACCGCGTTCGGGCTGCACACGGGGCGCTATCCCGGGGATCCGGTGGGGTGGGCGGGGCTCACCTGGTCGCGTCTCGAGGAGGGACGGCTCGGCGAAGCGATCGACGCTGCCGAGGCCTGGGTTGGCTTGGTTCCGCAGGACGAGCAGGCCCAGAAGGCTCTGCTGGTAGTGCTCGCGGCTGATCCGGAACGCCGGTTTGACGCAATCGCTGCCAACCGGACCTGGCTGGCGGACCACCCCGACGATGAGGACGCCGTCCTCCGTCTCGCGAACCTCGGCATGGTGGAGGGGGATATCAGAGAGCCGGAGGCGGTGATCTCGACCTACCTGGACGCCTACCCGGACGCCGTCGAACCGCGGTTGCTCCGGGGCCGCATCCGAGGCTGGCGTGGGCGGGGCATCGCGGCGCGGCGGGACCTGGCGATTGTGGTCGCACTCGCCCCCAAGCATGCCGAGGCGCACGCCGCGCGGTCCCTGGTCGAGACCTCCCTGGGTCGCGAGGGGGCCGCGGCACGGTGGGTCCGCCGCGCCGAAGACCTCGATCCATCCGACGAACTGACCACGCAGGCCCTCGCGGAATCCGGGGACGCCACCAGCCCGGGTCAGGTGACCACCTGGACCGTGGTCACAGAGTCGAGCGGCATCGATCGGTGGACCCTGGCCGGGAATACCTTCGCGCGGCCCGGACCCTCCACGCTCGTGGAGGTCCGCCCAGAGGCCGCCTGGTTCCGGGGGATTGACGACGAGGTCTTCCGATGTGGCCTGGAGGTACGGCTCGTCCAGGAACTGCCATTCGACTTCGACCTGGAGGGATCGGTCCGCGCGCAGTGGGTGCCCGAGGAGCCGGTCGTCATGCGCGGGCTGGCGGAGTTGGCCTGGATGCCCGGAGGCCTCCTGCGCACGAGTATCGGGGTGAGGCGCCGTAGCATGGTCGACGACCCGGTGGTCGAGGGGACCGCCCTTCCACCCCTCGTGGGGTCCGCAGGGCTGGACATCGAGGGGATCCGGGAGGGGATTCACCTGGACGAGGCTTTCCTGCGCGCCAGCGGCGCACCCCTGCGCGGGTCGTACGCGTATCTGGAGGCCACCCTCGGCCGGGTCGCCGACGGCAATCGACGTCGCTCGGTGTCCGCGGGAGCCGGCTACGACCTGCTCGCTCTGGTCCCGGAGATCGAGCGGCACGCCTTGTACGCTCGCTATGAGATTTTCTGGGTCACCTTCGACGAGGATGTGCCGGACTACTGGAGCCCGCCCGGGGCGACGAGCCATGCCCCCGGGGTCGAGTGGCATCTGACCTCGTGGGGCAGCTACCGGCTGGTGGGGCTCGCAGCGCCCGTCCTGCAACCTGGGGGCCCGACCGGCCACATGGTGGGGGGCTCGGCCACCCTCTGGCTCGCGCGGCGCGTGCAGATCGGCCTCGGCATTCGCCACCAGGGCAACCGGTACTACCAGATCTCGGGGATCGACCTGAGGCTGGACGCTCGGATGTAGAACGAGCGCGTGACATGGGCGAACCGAGGTGGGCTCCGGGTGTCACAATGCGGACATGTGGTGTGCCTTGTGGTCTCTGGTGTTGGTGGGCTTGCTCGGGTGTGGCCCGGGGACGCCGGCCGCGGAGGCGCTCGACGGGCCGCCGGTGGTGGAAACGCCCCCCAAGGCGGAGGAGGTCACCGGCGGGGAGGATACGCTGGTGCCAGGTGTGTGGCGCGTCCTCCGGCCGGGGCTGGAGGTTGCGGAGTTCGAGGCGGCCGTGCCGTCCGATATCGGGGACTCCCGGATCCGGGTGGTGCGGGTGGACCCTGCCCACCACGAGTTGGTGCTCGCGTCCGCTCGCCTGGGTGATGGGGTCACCCACACGGCCCGGGGATGGAGCCAGCGGGAGGGGTTCTTGGTCGCCACCAACCCGGGCATGTTCCACCCAGATGGCCGAAGCACGGGGTTCATGCAGGTCGGCGCCGGGGTCGTCAACCCCACGGTGAACGGTGACAAGGCGATCCTGGCCTTCGACCCCGGAGACGAGGCCGTCCCGCCGGTTCGGATCATCGACCGGGAGTGCGACGACTTCGCCCAGCTACGGCTGCAGTATCGACAGATGGTCCAGAGCATCCGCATGCTCTCCTGCACCGGACAGAACGTGTGGAGCGCCCAGGAGCGGCGGTGTAGTCACGCGGTGATCGGTACCGATCGGCAGGGGAGGGCGTTGCTGATCCACGCGCGGTCGCCGTGGAGCACCCACGTCTTCGTCGAGCAGCTTCGCTCCCTTCCCATCGACCTCGACCGCCTGCAATACGGGGAGGGCGGTCCCGAAGCCCAGCTCTATGTGGCTGCGGGCGACTTCCAGGCCGAGTGGTGGGGGAGCTTCGAGACCGGATTCAACGAGAACGACGACAACGACCGCGCCTGGCCCATCCCGAACATTCTCGGGGTGCGCCCGCGCAAGTAGTCTGTCCGTAGCAGACGGTCCGGCCGCTGATGGATAGAGGGGCTGCATGGGGGACCTCCAACCAGGTGACGTGCTCGCGGATCGCTTCGAAGTGGTCGGGGTCCTGGGGCACGGCGGAATGGCGACGGTGTACCTCGTCCAGGATCGCCTTCGCGAGGAGGCCATCGCCCTGAAGGTCCTCCACGGCCACCTGGCACGCAGCGCGTCGATGCGGAGCCGGTTGCGGCGCGAGGTGTCGGCGGCCAGTCGCCTTCGCCATCCCCACGCCCTGGTGGCCTGGGACCTGCACGACATCGGGGGCTCGCTCGCGGTGAGCATGCCGCTGCATCGCGGGCGCACCCTGTCCGGGTACGTGGAGCGTCACGGGCCGATGACCGCCTCCGCACTGCGGCGGATCGCCACCCAGCTTTCCTCCGCCCTGCGCGAGGCCCACGCGAACGGCATCGTGCATCGCGACGTCACGCCGTCCAACGTGCTGATCGACGACGAGGGCGACGCGGTGCTCACCGACTTCGGCCTCGCCCGGTTCACCGATCAGCGCACCATGACGGGCACCGGCGCACTGGGGACGGCCGGCTACGCCGCCCCCGAGGTGTACCAGGGGGTGCGGAGCGACCCGCGCTCGGACCTGTACAGCCTGGGCGCGGTGCTGTACCAGGCGGCGACGGGGGTGGCGCCCTTCCACGCCGCCGACCCCGTCGCCACCCTTCGCCGCCAACTGGACGACGACCGCACCTCCCTCGCCGAGGCCCGGCCCGACCTGCCCGAGCACCTGGTCCGCACCATCGAGGGCATGTTGGCGGTCGACCCGGAGGCGCGGCCACAGGGTGCGGCGGAGGTCGTGGAGGCGTTGGAGCGGCGCGAGGCACCGGCCTTCCAGGCACCGCCCGTTGCAGCACCCCCCAGCGCGCCGGCGCCGGCGGAGAACGCGTTGGTGCCCCGCTCACACCTCCCCCCAGGGGAATGGACGGTGGTGGTCCACGAGCGAGGTCGGGACCGGCAGCGGCGGCGGCATCTCAGGCGCAGGTGGAGACCCCAGGCCATCCCCGGGATCGATGTCGACGTGGGCCGGGTGGTGCAGGGGGTGCAGCGCTGGGTGATGAACGAGGTCCTCGGCCTGCCAGAGCGCCTCTCACCCGAGGAGATGCTCGCCCAGGCGGTGGCGCTGGAGGCGGACCTGCCCAGGGACGCGCTCACGGTGCCCCCGGCCGTCCTCGAGCCCAGGTTCCGGCTGGTGGAGTCGGTGGCCGAAGGCTCGGCCAACCGCCTGGCGAGGGCCGCCGACCAGGCGGGGTTCTCGGCGCGTCCGCGGCCCATCGAAGATCTGGAGCCCACGAGAGGCGATCTCGGCTCTCTGGGCGTCGCTGTCGTCCGGTTCGTTGGGGTCATGGCCCTGTTGGCAGCGGCTTTGTTTGGGGGGGTATGGGCCTTTTTCGTCTACCAGGCGCCGCTCCCCGTCGATTCCGGTGGGCTTCCCTTTGGTTTCGGGGGGTCGGCGGGGATCGTGTTCCTGGTGATGTTCCTTTTACTGCTGAACGCTCTGTGGTTGCGGGCGCAGCACCGCAGAGGACGGCCCCTGTCCATCGCCTACGGCGACGACCTTCGCTTCCACCTCTCCCCAGAGGCGAACGTCCTCCTCCCGCCCCCGGCCAGGGAGGTCCCCCCGAAGGAGGTGCCGGCCCGAGAACGGACGCCTCCCCCCGCGCCGCAGAAGGCGGCGCCCCGGGAGTCGGCACCCCGGGAGGACCGCCACGCGACGCTGCTGCGCCGTACCCGGCAGCAGCTGGAAGCCCTGGCCCAGTCCATCGAGGAGGCTCGCGACCGCCTGCCCGAGGTGGCGCTGCGGGACCTCCGCACCACCCTTCGGGAGCTGACCTCCAAGGTGGAGACCCTCGGGCGGTCGGCGGCGGTCCTGGAGCGAGAGCTGGCGGGTCTCGACGAGGACGCTGCGGCCTCCGCCGTGGACCGCATCGAGGAGCGACTGGAGCGGTCGCGGACCCTCGCGAGGACCGGGACGGTGGAGGACATGGACGAGATTCCTCCGTTGGAGGCGGCGCTGGAGTCCCATCGCCAGGTGCTGCACCAGGTAGAGGCCCTGGAGGGTCGACTCACTTTGCTGCTGGCGCGGCTGCTGGAGACCGGCGCCGCCGCGGCTCGGGCCCGGGTGGACCTCCTCGAGGAGCCGGAGCCGTCCCGGTCGGCGGAGGACCTGCTCGTCAGGCTGAAGCAGCAGACCGCGGATGCCCATCGCGCCTTGGCGGAGGTGGAGGGGCGCGGGATTCCAGAGGAGGGGCGGCTGCTAAAAGAGCCTGTGGATCAATCCGCCGCGGATCCGAGACGGGCGCGCCTCCCCGAGCGGAGCTGATCCACCTGGGCCACGAACGCGCTCGGCCTGGCATCGTAGATGTGCTCGCCCAGCGGCCAGGAGAGGGCTTGGAGGACGGCGCGGCGTCGGTCGACGAGACCACACAGGTAGTTCGTTGCCTCGCTGGCAGGGTCCAGGGCGGGCAGGGCACCCTCGGTCGCCAGCTGTCGGAGCAGGGCGTAGTCATGGTCCAGCCCCAGGTGTCCGCCCAGTGCGTCGAGGTGGGCCACCAGCGCGTCGCCGGCATCCGCGGGCCCGCCCGGGCCGGGCCGACCCAGCAACAAAGTGGCGTGGTACCAGAGGTCCTTCACCCGCTTGCGCCACTGGTGCAGGTTCTCCAGCGTCGGGGCGCCGCCGGCGACCCGGTGGGCGCGCCGACCCTTTCGGTGGGTTCGGGCGAGACGGGGCGCGATCTCGGCGAACGTGCGGGCGGAGAGCTGCCACCCGTCCACCTCCGCTCGGAAGGCCCGCAGGGGCGGCTCCAGCCGCGCCAAGGCCTCCTCGTCGTCGAGGTGCCGGATGCACAACTGGCCGTGTCGGGCCGCCAACACCTCGTGCGTGGCGGCCAGCGTCGGGAGGTCGGCGCCTGTCTCCTGTGCGAGGGCTTCCACTGCGTCGAGCAGGACGCGGCTGTCTCTCAGCTCCGCGATGGTGCGTGCGGCGTCGCGGAAGGCGACGACCCGCGCCCGGAGGACCTCCTTGTCGGAGTGGTCGTGCGCGAGGCGCAGCAACGCCCGTAGCTTCTTGAACCGCTTGCGGACATCGTGCACGGCTGCATCACGGTCGTCCCAGGACAAAGCCTCGATAGCGCCGTCGATCTCTTCTCGTGCGATCCGGCGCGTACCTTCCTCGATGGGCTCGTCTGGGCCGAACTGGTAGGTCATCCGGAGGCCTTTCTGGGTTCCTGGGAGGTGTAACGCGGCTCCGGTATGCGTAGGATTGGAGCCTCGGACGGAGTCGACCGATGAGCAGCGAGTGGGGCGACGAGGATGAGGCCATTCAGTGGGTGAGCGATGAAGGTCCCACTCCGCCCCCACCGCCCCCGCCCCCCCTCGGGCAGCAGGTCGGCGTGGGCGCGGGACTCGGGGCGCTGGGTGGGGTGACCTTCTTGGGCTGGGAGACCGCGGTCACGGGTTGGGTGGGCCTCCAGCCCGCCCTCGGTGTCCTGCCGATCGCTACCCTGCTCCTCTACGCGTCGACCGGCGGCTTGTTCGGCGCCCTCGCAGGCCTGGGGCGAAAGCGCGATTCACATTGGGCGGCGATCACCATGTGCCTGGTGGTCCCTTGGCTCGTCGCCGGACAGCTGGGCGCGCTGATCGGTTCGGCGGACGCTTCCATCTGGCTTGCCTTCCCACTGCTCTTCGCCCTCGGGATCCTGGCCGGGTACTTCGGCATCGCCGAGAACACCGAGGAGCCGACCGCGGGCGCGATCGCGGTCGCCCTGTTCCTCTGCCTGGCCATCTTGTTGCCCATCGATGCCCACCTGTTCGTGTCCTTGACCTCTCCGGCCGCGCTCGGGCTGAACGGGGCGGCGCTGGTGATCACGACCATCCTGGGCGGGTTGACCGCGATGGTGCTCGCGGATGGCGTGCTGGGCATTCGCGGGCTCATCGGCGTGGGCGCGGTCGTGGGTTGGGTGGCGGCGCTCCCGGTGCTGAGACCCGCCTATGCAGACTGGCCTCAGGCAGGTCGCGATGATCGTCCGCCGTTGGTGCTGGTGGTGGTGGGGGGGCTGCGCGCCGATCACCTCGGCATCTACGGGAACCCACGAGCCAATTCTCCCGCCATCGACGAGGCAGCCGCCGGGGGGCTGGTCTATGCGGACGCCAGTACAGCGGCCCCGTGGACCCTTCCCGCCGTGGCCTCCATCCTCACGGGCCAACTCCCCTCGCACCACGGTGCGGGGATGTCCGCACGGGGGGTGGCGCGCGAACGCCCGCTGTCCCCCAGACCCCGCGTCCTGGCCGAGGATCTCGAAGGGAGGGGCTACACCAGCGTCGGGATCACCACCTCCACCCTGCTCGCCCGGCCCTTCGGCCTGGCGAGGGGATTTTCGTCCTATGACGATCGGACGGGTCCCGCCGCGCTTCCGGCCGCCCTCCGCCCGCTCCGCACCCTGCACCTCGACCCGTTCCAATGGCCGGCTTACCTAAGCGCCACGGAGGTCACCGACCGCGCCATCGACTTCGTGCAGGCCCAGAAGCGATCGAGCTGGTTCCTGCTGGTCCACTACATGGATCCGCACCTGGAGCGTACGCCCCCGCAGGAGGACCTGGTGGCGGTGGGTGCGTTGCCCGACCACCTCTCGGACACCTACGACGGCGCGGTACACCACGTGGACCGCCAGGTGGGGCGCCTGTTGGAGGTGTTGCCAGAGCAGGCCTGGGTCGTGATCACCGCAGACCATGGGGTGGAGTTGGGGGAGCGGCGCCCGTCCCACCACCCGGCCTCCGACGGGGTGCGGTACGGACACACCCTGTTCGAGGAGCAACTCCACGTGCCCTTGATCGTGCTCGGGCCCGGGCTGCAGCCCACCTGGGTGGAGCGGCCGGTGCCCTCCCTGGACATCGCCCCCACCCTGCTCGTCCTCGCCGGTGCCCAGCCGGGCCAGACGGATGGCGTCCCGCTCCACGAGGTCGTGCCGGAAAGCGCCGCCGCCTCCCCGAGGACCCTCGTCGCCGAAGCCGTGCGCTACGGGCCGGAGACCAAGTCCGCACGGATCGGTCGGTACAAGCTCATCTACACCCGGGACGAGGGGGGCAGGCTCTACGACCTCACCGTGGACCCCAGGGAGCGCTCCCCCATCCGACAGCTCGACCGGGAGAAACAGACGATCATCCGGGAGCTGGAAGCGCTGCTCCCGCCCTTCCCGCGGTAGCCGTGCCCGAGACACGAACCTCGGTTACCCCTCCCGTCCCGTGGGAGGGCCGATGAAACGCTTCGAGTACCTGGTGGTGTACCAGGAGAACAACCGCGTGCTCACCGCCAACGGCCATTGGCAGGGCGAAGTACCCAAGGGCGAGGAGGGCGATCGGGAGAGCTGCCCCGACAAGTTCGCCTACCTGGAGGAGGCCGGCGCGCAGGGTTGGGAGCTGGTCGCCATCGATCCCGAGCGTGAAGGGACCGCGGTGCTCTACTTCAAGCGGGACCGCTCGGGCTGATGCGCCTCGAGGTTCGCGATCACCGGGCCGACCCCGGAGGGTGGGCGAGAGAGCTGGGTGTCTCCGAGGAGGCCTGTGCGCTCCTGCTCGATTCGGACTTCATCGATCTGCACTGCGACCTCGAGGTCCCGGTTCGGGTGTGGGGGTACGACCCGACCGTGCGTCACGATCCGTGGCGCAAGCCCCCACCGTTCATGGGACACACGGACTACCCGCGCCTGCTGGAGGCCGGGTTCAGCGGGGTGGTGTGCGACATCGCGACCAACGTCTTCCGCCGTGCTGCTCGTCGGCAGGAGGTCACCCTCCAGAACCTCGAGCGCCTCAAGTGCCGCGTCGAGTCCTTCCCCGAGGAGCTGGCCCTGGTGCGGGACCGCACCGAGTACGACCAGGCCCGCGCCGAGGGGAAGATGGCGATGTGGGTCGCCCTGCAGGGCGGCAACGCCCTCACCGACGACCCCTCGGTCCTCGACGGCTCCGTCGGGGA
>JAFDJI010000624.1 GCA_019307545.1 Deltaproteobacteria bacterium
GCCCCACGTCGAGGGTGGCGCGCTGGACCGGCCCCAGCGGAGGGGGAAGCGCCTCTCCGGTCATGGCGGCCAACTCCAGGGCGTTCATCTCCCAACCGGTGAGCGCGCCGCTGTTCCAGAAGGCGAACATCATCTGGTTCACGAAGTCGTCGTCCACCACCACCAGGAGCGGGTTCGAGGTAGCCGCCGGCAGGGTGGGGGCGGCGCCGGGCGTGTTCAGGGAACCCGCGCCAGGGGGCAGCGTCAGCCGGGGCGGATCCGCCGAGACCCCGGCATCCATCCAGATCACCAGGCCCTCTGGAGAGACGCCGACGTCCGCTATGGCGAACTGCATGAGCATCTCGTCGTCCTCGCCGAACCGGATGTCCGAAGCGAAACCGGACAGGGTCTCCGAGAGCAGCTCTGCAGTCTGGGTGCGGGCCTCCTCCTCCAGGCCCTCCTCCACCATCTCCCGGACCGAGTCCGCGAGCCATTCTTCCGCGAAAGAAGGCACCCAGTCCGCCTCCCAGGTGAAGCCCTCCATGACGGCCTGGACCCACACCGCCTCCACCGTCACCCCCGATGGACTGCTCTTCGCCTCGAGGTCCATCTGGAGCACCGCTCGGCTGGCGTGCATCGACCCGTTCACCCCGATGGCGCTGATGCTGGTGCGGAAGGTGGCGTCGACGTCGTTGAGGTAGGTGTCGAACCACAGGACGTCGGGCTGGGGGAGGATGTCCACGTCGGCGGTTTCCAACCAGAAGCCGGTGACGGTCACGTCCAGCATCCCCTCGAAGGTGGAGCCGACCATCGACTCCTCGAAGGCAGGGTCCTCGATGATCGCCTCGGTGATGCTCGCCATGTCGTCGAGGTCAGGGGCGTTATCGTCGAGCATCTCCGGACCGAGTTGGACCCCGAGCGCGTCCTCGACGACCTTCCCCGGGGGATGCACTGGGCCGACCTGCACCGCGCGCCCATCGACCGCGCGCTCGCCAATGTCGTCCTCCACCCGGGTGCCGAGGAGCAGCATGCCCGGGTCCGGGGAGAGCGTCGTTTCGAAGGCACCCTGCTCCGTCCAGGAGACCGCCTCGTCGTTGATCTCCAGGGAGTTGATGGTGCCCGTCCCGGGGACCACCTCTCCTGACACCCGCACCGAGGAGGCATGGAAGGAGCCCCGGGCCGGCTCGTGCACCGTGAGCACCGGAAGATCGGGCGCTTCCGGCACGGGATCGGGCACGACGTTGTCGTCCCTCGTGCAGCCGAAGAGCAACAGGCAGGCACCAAACGCCCACGCTGCGCGATGATGAGGGCGCGTCGCAAACCATGGCCTTCGACCCATGAACCTCCCACCCTTCCAGGAGATGCTCCCTTCGCTCGGTGCCGACCTGCTCGACGATGCAGGTGGGGCGCTGTTCATCTCCGTGGCGATCCTGCTGCTGTTCGTGGGTGCGGAGGTCGCGAGCCGGGTGCTCTCGCTGCGGGTCGAGTTCACCCGCAAGCTGACCCACGTGGGCGCCGGAGCGGTGGTCCTGGGGATGCCCTGGCTGCTGGAGCACACCGTGACGGTGGTGGTGCTCTCGCTGGCGTTCGCGGGCATCCTGGTAGGCGGTCGGGTCACCGGGCTCCTCGGGTCCATCCACAACGTAGAACGGAGGACCGGAGGAGCCTACTATTACCCATTCGCGGTGCTGGGCGCGTGGATCCTGTCAGGAGGCGATGCGCTTCTGTACTGCGTACCGCTCGCGGTGATGGCGGTGGCGGACACCGGCGCGGCCTTGGTGGGGCAGCGGACGGGGGAGACCACCTACAAGGTGATGGATGGGGAGCGCACCCTGGAGGGGTCGGTGGCGTTCTTCGTGCTGGCCTTCGGGGTGACGCTCGCGGGATGCGCCATCGCGGGGCGGCCCGGGTGGCCGGACATGCTCCTGATCACCCTGGTGGTCGCCGGACTGACCACCGCGGCCGAGGCCGTGAGCATCCGGGGCAGCGACAACCTCGCCATCCCCTATGCGGCCTGGCTGAGCCTGGAGCGAACCGAGCGCTTGGGCCTCGAGTCCCTGGGCGACTGGATCGTGGGGATGGCGCTCGCGGTGACCGTGCTGGTGGTCACCGGAGAGCGTGCCAAGCTCACCGCGGCCGGGGCGATGGTGGTTTTCATGGTGTGCACCCTGTCCTACGCGCTGGGGGGGTGGGTCTGGTTCGTGCCCCTGGCGGTCCTCTACGCGCTGTACCTGTTCGTCCGCCGACCAGAAGACCCGACCGAATTGGACATGGTATTCCCCACCACCGCGGGCTCCATGATCGTGGTGCTGATCTACGCGCACACCGACGCGCCGTCGCTCTACCTCGCCTACCTCACCACCGTGGCGGCGAACGGGGCGATGGCCGGGGCGTTGCTCGCCAAGCGACGTGGGTGGCTCCTGGTCCCGGCGGTGCTCGCCGGTGCCATGCTCCCGGTGGCCAGCGCGGTGGTGTTCGTCCCACAGACCTCGCTGCTCCTCCCCGTCGCCGGGGGCCTGTGCGCTCCCCTGCTCTACGTCCTCCTCTCCCGGGTAGGGGTCGTGGGCAGACGCCCCGTGGCCAGCCTCATGTGTGGTCTCGCGATCTGGTGGCTCCCCTTCTAGGGGGCTGGTACGCTCCGTGCATGGGCAATCTGGATACCGCGGGCTGGGAGAACGCCGGGGGAGATCCCCGGAGACTCGAGTTGTACGCGAGCCTTGGACGGGTGACCCCGTTTACGGATGGTGAGAGCCGATGCCTGGCCTCCATCCACCCCGCGATGCCCGAGGTGGGCGCCGTCGGTGATTGGGTGGGCGGACAGGGGGTGCGCGAGGCGGCGGAGACCTGGTTGGCCAAACAGGGATGTCGCGTGGCCCGCGGCCCGATGGAGCTGTGCACCTGGTTCACCTACCGCGCGAACCTGGGCCCACTCGACGAACCGTTCTTCGCCTTCGAACCCGTCGAGCGGGCCGAGCGCTGGGAGCAGGCCGGCTACGAGCCCGTCGCGCATTACCTGTCCGCCCTCGCCGACCACGACCGCCAGATCGCCTCCGCCCGCGACCGGGCCGCCTCCCTGTCGGCGACAGGCTGGCAGCTGAACCCCATCCCCTCCGACGCCACCGGGAACATCTCCCCCGAGGACTTCCGCGAAGCGGTCTCCCTGGTGCACCGAATGTCAACTGGCGCGTTCGGAGAGGCGTTCGGGTACGTGCCC
>JAFDJI010000625.1 GCA_019307545.1 Deltaproteobacteria bacterium
TCACCGGATCGCAGCTGTCGGCCGTGCACGAGACCCCGTCGTTCGGATCCAGCGGCGTGCCGGCCTGGCAGTCCAGCAGCGCATCGCAGGTCTCGCTGCCCGTGCAGACGTCGCTGTCGTCGCAGAGAGCGTCGCTCGGCACGTTGGCCACGCCCGTCATCGGATCGCAGCTGTCGGCCGTGCACGAGACGCCGTCGTTCGGATCCAGCGGTGTGCCGGCCTGACAGTCGAGCAGCGCATCGCAGGTCTCGGTGCCCGTGCAGACGTCCGAGTCCTGGCAGCTCCCGTGGTTCGGCACGTTCGCCACGCCCGTCACCGGATCGCAGCTGTCGACCGTGCACGAGACCCCGTCGTTCGGATCCAGCGGCGTGCCGGCCTGGCAGTCCAGCACCGCATCGCAGGTCTCGCTGCCCGTGCAGACATCGTTGTCGTCGCAGAGAGCGTCACTCGGCGTGTTGTCGCACGAGTCGGTCGTCTCGTTGCAGGAGTCGGCCGTGCAGCTCACGGCATCGTCGCAGTCAACGGCGGTGCCGGCAACGCAGAACCCGCCGACACAGTCTTCGACGCCGTTGCAGAACTGGCCGTCATTGCAGTCCGCGGGCACGCTGCAGCTCGCGGGGCTGACCACCACCGCCGTCTCGAAGACGGCGTAGGCGACCTGCTCGCCCGTATGGTTCCGTTCGGTGTCGCCGATCAGGTCCTCATCGATCGAGAGGAACAGCTGGCTAGCGCTGGTCTGCGGGGTGCCGTGCGTTTGCGCCCAGCCACCGTTGGGCCCGTCCATGGCAGCCAGAGTCACCAGCGCCACCTCTGGCGCCGCCGCGAAGGGCGCGCCGAAGGTGTAGCTATAGGGCGGAGCGTCCGCTACGCCTGCGACACCGTCCGCACCGAGTGCAGCTTCGAACGCGACTCCCCCGATCGTCCCTGTGCTGGCCTCGATGACGATGAAGCCCACTGTTTCGTCCGCGCGAACGACGTTCGTGTCCTCTGCAACCTGCTTCCCGGTTTGCAGCAGCGTCGCGGACGGCGGATCGGTGGCGGCACCGCCGCGATCCCAGAAGACCGACCACAACGGGTCGTTCTCCGTCATGACCTGACCGAACACCACGGGACTGGTGTAGGTCTGCCCGTAGGTCTGCGCCTCGCCGACCCAGCTGTTGTCCTCGTCGGTGACCGTCGAGAGGTAGGTCTGCGCCTCGATGTTGACTCCGTCGATCGTCCAGACACCCTCTTCGACGACCATGAAGTTGACGTTGTCGATCGCCACCGGCCCGTTCGACGGATTCTGCAGGCGGAGGTCGAAGCTGCCGGCGGTCACGTTGCTCACTCGAGTCACGACCGGGGTCGTGTTGTTCGAGTACTGAACCGAGCAGACCACTACGGGGCTGGCGTAGGCGTTTGCCAACGATACGGTGACCGGAGTAGCCCCGACCGCAACTATGCCCGTCTCCATGCGCGCGGCCGGAGCGATGTCCTCGCACACGTCGCCGACCTCGTTGCAGGTCTGCGTCACGCCGCACGGATCCGAACCCGCCTGACAGTCGAGGACCGGATCGCAGGTCTCCGAGCCGTCGCAGAACTCGCCGTTGTCGCAGAGGCCGTCGGTCGGCACGTTCGCCACGCCCGTCACCGGATCGCAGCTGTCGATCGTGCACGAGACCCCGTCGTTCGGATCCAGCGGCGTCCCGGCCTGGCAGTCGAGCAGCGCATCGCAGGTCTCGGTGCCCGTGCAGACGTCCGACTCGCTGCCCGTGCAGACATCGCTGTCGTCGCAGAGAGCGTCGCTCGGCACGTTCGCCACGCCCGTCACCGGATCGCAGCTGTCGACCGTGCACGAGACCCCGTCGTTCGGATCCAGCGGCGTCCCGGCCTGGCAGTCGAGCACCGCGTCGCAGGTCTCGCTGCCCGTGCAGACATCGTTGTCGTCGCAGAGGCTGTCGGTCGCCACGTTCGCGATGCCGGTGATCGGATCGCAGCTGTCGACCGTGCACGAGACCCCGTCGTTCGGATCCAGCGGCGTCCCGGCCTGGCAGTCGAGCAGCGCATCGCAGGTCTCGGTGCCCGTGCACACATCCGCGTCGTCGCAGAGGCCGTCGTTCGGCACGTTGTCGCAGCTATCGGTCCCCTCGTTGCACGCGTCGTCGGTGCAGCTCACGCCGTCCGAGCAGTCCACCGCCGTCCCCGGCTGGCAGGTGCCAGTAGGAATGTCACAGGTCTCGGCACCGTTGCAGAAGGCTCCATCGTCGCACTGGGCATCTCCGGTACAGCCGCGAAGCGCCGAGAAGTCCTGCACCATCGTGCCGCTGCTCCAGAGGTTGGGCGCGCCAAAGGTGCTCGACGTCCCGTCGCTATAGTTCGACAGTGGCGCGATGTTCGCGCTGGGATCTTCCTCGAGCTTGAAGACCTCGGTGCTGCCAACGCCGCTCGCGGGATTGATCCCCTCTCCGGCGGGGCCGAAGACCACCGCGCTGCTCGCGTCGCGGATCGTCAGCTGCCAGTTGCTGTTGGACACCGGGAAGTCGCTGGCCGTGACGTAGCTCCCAGAGGCCACGTCCGAGGCCTGCACGTTGATCCACCAGTCACCCGTCGCGGGATCGAAGCCGACGTCATCCGGCAGATCCTCGGATACCGTGATGATCGTGCCGGAGCGAACGTCCGCCCACAGAGCATCGTTGCTCAGGGTGAGGATCTGCGGCGCCTCGCCGGAGTCGCTGATCTCCAGCTCCCAGCCCCGCAGGTCTTGATGGTCCATCGTCACCACCAGCTCGAACCAGTCCCCACCGTTCCCAGCCACCGTCCCCCAGTAGGTATCCGTGCCGCCGTCCTTCAGGAAGTCGCTGGAGGAAACCGCGTTGTACTCGTTCAGGATCATCGCTGCGGGAGGCGGCGGCTGACAGACATCACCGTCTTCGTCGCAGAGCAGACCGACACAGGGGTTGCCGCCCAGCTGGCAGTCGAGTGCCGCGTCGCAGGTCTCCGCTCCGTCGCAGAAGAGACCATTGTCGCAGAGCCCGTCGTCGACGAGGTTGTCGCAGCTGTCCGTCCCCACGTTGCACGAATCGACCGTGCAGTTGACTCCGTCGTCGCAGGCTTCCGAGACACCGGACTGGCAATCGAGCAGCGCGTCGCAGCTCTCCACTCCGTCGCAGAACACGGCGTTGTCGCAGAAGGCATCGTCGACCAGGTTGTCGCAGCTATCGGTCCCCTCGTTGCACGAATCCACCGTGCAGCTGACTCCGTCGTCGCAGCCAACGGCAATCCCCGGCTCGCACACGGTAGCGATGCAGGTCTCCGGACCGTTGCAGAAGACTCCGTCGTCGCACTGCGGGTCGCCGGTGCAGCCCGTGCAGCGGTCGATGCCTTCATCACAGGTCAGACCGGGACACGGATCGCTGCCCGCCTGGCAGCCCAGCTGCGCGTCACAGCTCTCGGCGCCGTCGCAGAATGCCCCATTGTCGCAGACGCTGTCGTCCGGGGCGCTCTCGCAGGCGTCGCTGGCCTCGTTGCAGCTGTCAATCGTGCAGCTCACGCCATCATCGCAATCCACCGCGATGCCCGGCTGGCAGATCCCGCTCGGGATATCGCAGGTTTCGCCGCCGTTGCAGAACAGCGCGTCATCACACTCGGCGTCGTTCAAGCACAGCCGAATCGCCGAGAAGTCCTGCAGCATCGTGCCGGCGCTCCAGAGGTTGGCCGCGCCGAAGGTGCTCGAAGTCCCGTCGTTGTAGCTCGCCGTCAGGGCCGCGATGTGGGCGCCGGGATCCTCCTCCAGCTTGAACACCTCGGTGCTGCCGATGCCACTCGCCGGGTTGATCCCCTCTCCGGCAGGCCCGAACAGCACTGCGCTGCTCGCATCGAGGATCGTCAGCTGCCAGTCGCTGTTCGACACGCTGAAGTCGCTGGCTGTGACGTAGCTACCAGACGCGCCGTTCGCCGCCTGTACGTTGATCCACCAGTCGCCGGACGCCGGGTCGAAGCTGATGTCATCGGCCAGATCCTCCGACACCGTGATGATCGTTCCGGAGCGAACGCCCGCCCACAGAGAATCGTTGCTGAGCGTGAGCGTCTGGGGCGGCTCGCCGGCGTCGCTGATCTCCAGCTGCCAGCCGCGCATGTCGACCTGGTCCATCGTCACCACCAGCTCGAACCAGTCGCCGCCGTTCCCCAGGACCGTCCCCCAGTAGGTATCCGTGCCGCCATCCTTCAGGACGTCGCTGGGGGAGACCGCGTTGTACTCGTTCAGGATCACCGGCACGGGCGGCACACAGAGGTCTCCGCCCTCGTCGCAGGCCAGGCCTACGCATGGGTCGGCGCCGGCCTGACAGTCGAGCACCGCGTCGCAGATCTCCGCCCCGTCGCAGTACAGGCCATTGTCGCACTGGCCGTCGTCCGCAACGTTGTCGCACGAATCGGTCGTCTCGTTGCAGGAATCCGCAGTGCAGACCACTGCGTCATCGCAGTGGACCGCGACACCGGGCTGGCAGTCGAGCACCGCGTCGCAGGTCTCGGCGCCGTCGCAGTAGACCGTGTTGTCGCACAGGATGTCGTTCGGCAGGTTGTCGCAGCTGTCCGTCGTATCGTTGCACGAATCCGCGGTACAGCCCACGCCATCGTCGCAGTCGACCGGCGTCCCGGGCTGGCACACCGTATCGACGCACGTCTCTTGCCCGTTGCAGAACAGCTCGTCTTCACATTGCGCGTCGGTGAGACAGTCCACGCAAATGCCGTTGCCTTCATCACAGGTCGCCCCGGGGCACGGATCGCTGCCGGGCTGGCAGCCGAGGGCGGGGTCACAGGTCTCCGCGCCGTCGCAGAA
>JAFDJI010000112.1 GCA_019307545.1 Deltaproteobacteria bacterium
CGCCCGGGTGGTGTTCGTGGACGGACGGTACCAGGAGACGCTCTCCACCCTGCCCGATGACCGCGGAGCAAGGGTGTCGTCCCTGGCCGAAGCGTTGGTCTCCGACGCCGAGGGGGTCCGGGCCTATCTGGGAGAAGACACCGAGTCGCCCAACGGCTCCTTTGTCGCGCTGAACACTGCGATGATGGTGGATGGAGCGGTGGTGGTGGTCGATCCGGGTGTGCGGCTCGAGGCGCCGATCCACCTGGTGTTCGTCACCACCGCGACGGGAACCCCGGCGACCACCCACCTGCGCAACGTGGTGGTGGCGGGTCGTGGCAGCGAGGTCTCGGTCGTCGAGCACTACCTGGGCCCCGACGAAGACACCTACTTCAACAACGCCGTCACGAGCGTGGTGTGCGCCGAGGGGTCCCTGCTCCACCACACCCGGTTGCAGGAAGAGGGCGCCGATGCCTGGCACATCGGGGAGGTGCGGGTGCACCAGGCACGCGACAGCCGCTTCACCTCCTTCTCCCTCGCGGTGGGGGCGCGGCTCTCCCGCACCGTCATCCACACGGTCCTCGACAGCCCCGGCACCGAGTGCGCGTTGAACGGCCTGTACCTGGGACGCGACCGGCAACACGTGGACCACACGACCCTGGTCGAGCACCGGAGCCCGCACGGGACGAGCCGCGAGCTGTACAAGGGCATCCTCGACGACCAGGCCCGCGGGGTGTTCACGGGCATGGTGAAGGTCCATCCGAATGCCCAGAAGACCAACGCGGAACAAAACAACCGCAACCTGCTGCTGTCCGATGGGGCGCACGTGGATTCCGAGCCCCAACTCGAGATCCACGCCGACGACGTCAAGTGCACTCACGGCTCCGCCATCGGCCGATTGGACGCCGACGCGCTCTTCTACCTGCGCTCGCGCGGACTCGACACACGCCAGGCGAATGTCCTGCTCACCCGCGCCTTTGCCGGAGAGCTGGTGAACCTCGTGACCCACCCCGGGCTGCGCAGGGCGGTGGACGAACGGGTCACCGCGTGGCTGGGCCGCGCGCGCTTCGGGAGAGAGGAATGAGCATCCCTATCGCTGGCACCACAGACCTCGCGAAACCGGTCTCGGCCTTCGACGTGGAGGCGATCCGCGCCCAGTTCCCCATCCTCCACCAGGAGGTTCACGGCCACCCACTGGTGTACCTGGACAACGCGGCCACCACCCAGAAGCCCCGCGCCGTGCTCGACGCCATCGAGCACCACTACACCTGGAGCAACGCCAACGTCCACCGGGGGGTGCACACGCTGTCCGAGCGGGCCACTGTCGCCTTCGAAAACGCGCGCCGTAGCGTCCAGCGGTTCCTCGGCGCCGACGACGACCGGGAGATCGTGTTCACCCGGGGCACCACCGAGGCGATCAACCTGGTCGCGAACACCTTCGGACAGCGCATCGGCGCGGGCGACGAGATCCTGCTCTCCCACATGGAGCACCACTCCAACATCGTGCCCTGGCAGCTCCTGGCCGAACGGACCGGCGCGGTGATCAAGGTCGTTCCGGTGAGCGATGCTGGCGAGTTGGACCTCCGGGCACTCGAGGCCCTGGTGAACGAACGCACCCGGCTGGTGGGATGCGTGTACGTGTCCAACACCCTGGGCACCATCAACCCGGTGCACGAGGTGGTCCAGATCGCCCATGCTCACGGTGTCCCGGTGCTGCTCGACGGTGCCCAGGCCAGCGCCCACCTCGACATCGACGTGCAAGCCATCGGTTGCGATTTCTACGCGATCAGCGGGCACAAGGTCTACGGGCCCACTGGCATCGGAGCGCTGTACGGCCGCCTGGACATCCTGGAAGAGCTGCCCCCGTGGCAGGGGGGCGGCGACATGATCCTGTCGGTGGACTTCGCGAAGACCACCTACAACCGGGTTCCCCACCGGTTCGAGGCCGGCACACCCAACGTCGGCGGTGCCATCGGCTTCGCCGCGGCGTTGGAGTGGCTCACCGACGTCGGGGTGGACGCAGCCGCCGACCACGAGGAGACACTCCGAGCCTACGCCACCGCGCGCATGGAGGAGGTCCCCGGCCTGCGGATGCTGGGGACCGCGGAACACAAGGTGGGCGTGCTGTCCTTCGTGATGGAGGGGGTCCACCCCCACGACATCGGCACCATCGTCGACCAGCAGGGAGCGGCCATCCGCACCGGTCACCACTGCACCCAACCCCTCATGAAGCGTTTCGGGATCGCGGCCACCGCGCGCGCGTCCCTCGCGGTCTACAACACCCGCGACGACGTGGTGACGACGTGGACCGCTTCGTGGCGGCGCTGCACAAGGTGCGCGAGGTCTTCAGGTGATGGACGAACTCGTCGAGCTCTACCAGGAGATGATCCTGGACCACAGCAAGGCCCCGCGGAACTTCGGTCGGCTGGACCCACACACCCACCACGCGGAGGGCTACAACCCGCTGTGTGGCGACCAGTGCGACATCACCCTCACCCTCCGCGACGGGGTGATCGACGAGGTGAAGTTCACGGGGGCTGGTTGCGCCATCTCCACCGCCTCCGCCTCGCTGATGACCGAGGCCGTGAAGGGCAAGCCCATCGAGAACGCGGACGTGCTGTTCGCGAAGATCCACCACCTCCTCACCACCGACGATCCGCCCGCGGACGACCTCGGAAAGCTCCAGGTCTTCGCGGGGGTCCGCAACTTCCCCATGCGCGTGAAGTGCGCCACCCTGGCCTGGCACACGCTGCGTTCCGCGCTCCGGGGGGCCAACGACGTGGTCACCACCGAGTGACTCCGGAGGCACCATGAACGAGCCGGCCATCGACAAGGACGCCCTGAACGCCAAGATCGTGGACGCCCTCAAGACGATCTACGACCCCGAGATCCCGGTGAGCATCTATGAGTTGGGGTTGGTGTACGACATCCAGATCGACGACCACGGCAACGTGGACATCGCAATGACCCTCACCACCCCGGCGTGTCCCGAAGCGCAGGCGATGCCCGTGCACGTCCGGCAAGGGACCGAAGTCATCGAGGGCGTGAACAGCGTTCGGGTGGAGGTGGTGTGGGAGCCGCCCTGGGGTCCGGACCGGATGTCCGAGGCCGCCCGGTTGATGCTCGGGTTCTGAGCTACGCGCGAGCCGGTGCCTGCCATGACGTGACCCCACGATGTTCGGGAGTTCTGGAGCACGACAGATCGCGGCCCTATAATCGCGCCGCATGCGGTTCCCCCATTCCCTGACGCTGCGGGCGGTGCCCCACTTCGCAGTCCTGCTCGTGCTCGTCTGCCTCGGCGCACTGGCGCCTGTCCGGGCGGCTTCGGGCTACCACCGGGACACCCATTACGCCTGGACCTACTACCTTGCGCTCCACACCGGGTTCACGGAGCGGCAGGCACACCAGATCGCCAGCGCGGCCCAGACCGTGGAGGAGGACACCGACACCCTTCCACTCGCGGCGCGGGTTTCAGGGATCGTACGGGCTTCGGACGAGTTGCGAGCCGATCTGGACATCCGTGCGATGTGGCGAAAGCACCACTGTTTCGCGGATCACACCCTCGCGGAGGCCGAAGGTCGCCTTGGATGGGGGGTGCGCAGCGACGGCGAGGTAGAGGCGGCTCGCCGAAGCCGGGCGGCCGTGCTGTGGGACCTGGCAGCCGTGCAGGGCAATCCCGGCGTGCTCGTCCACTACGAGCAGGCGTGCTTCGCACACCGGGAGTTCGCCGACCTCGGTGGGCACGCCTGGACCGCCAACGCGCCGGAGTGGCTCTCCGCCGATCGGGATCGGGCGCGCGCAATGACCAAACGCACCCTGGAGGTGTTGGAGCGGTTCAGGCGGGAGGTCCTGGGGGAAGAACCCGTCGACGTGGACCGGGAGCGCATCTTCGGGGTCCTGGACCAGCTCATCGATGCCAGTCCCACCGAGCGTACCGGGATCGTCCTCCCCGGTGGTCCGCCCCGCGCGCTGGCCTGGTTCGACGCGCACTTGGAAGGGCGGACGGACGAGGAGATCATCGCCGATTGGGACGCGATCGAGGCGGCCTACGCGGAAGCGTTCGATCCCGGCCTACCCTCCTTTGACACCGCCGTCCGGGTGCTCTCCATGGCCATTCGGGAAGACAAGGTCGCCGGCCGCCTGCCTTCCTTTCCCGAGGAGTGGTGGGACCCGCTCCCAAGCGCGTGGCTCGGATACGACCTCGACGCCGAAGGCCGCCTCGCAACCGACCCGGGGGAGAAGGAGGACCCGCCGCCGACGTCCCTCGAGGCGATCGCATTGGTCGTCGTCCCGGAGGAGCCACCCCACTGGCGCGTACGGATCCGGGAGCCGTCGAAGAACGCCGCGGACCGCCTCTACGTCATCCAGCTGGCGCTCTCCTATGAGCTCACCGGGGTGGAGGAGATGCCCCCGCTCGGTGGGGTGCCGGTGCGGGAGGAGTGCACGGTGAGCGACACCGGCGCCGCGACGGTGTGGAAGTCCATCCGTCCCAACGGGGTACACACCCTCGAGCGGAGCCTCTCCCGGGCCGCGGACGAGCTGCGGTCCGCCATCACCTGGACCTGCGCCATCCAGGTGCAGGGGTTGGTCCCGGTGACGGTGGAGCTGACCGTGCCGCCCGTGGATGAGGCCACCCTGGCGCGCGAGGTCCCCGAGGTGCCCCCTGGCGAGCTGAAGCCGGCGCTGGACTCCCTGCTCCTGGTGCGCGACGAGGCGATGGCTTCGGCGGGTGCGCTGGCTAGCGCCTGCGACCACTTGGGCGCGATGGGGAAGGGCGCCAGGGTGACCCTCCGCGAAATCGAGCGACGGATGCGGCGGGTGGAGCGAGCACTGGGGACCCTGGAGCACTCCACGGCCGTTGTCGGCCAGCAGGCCGATGACGCGCGGCGGCTGCACGATGAGGCGGAGGCGGCGGTGCCCCGCTCGGGGGGGGCGCGCGCGGCACTTTCGGCCAGCCTGGACCATGTGTGCGAGGTGTCCGAAGCGCTCGCTTCCGCCACCGAGCTCCAACAGGTCTACGCGCTGCACGGGGAAGGCACCCGCGCCCAGGAGGCAGAGGAGCGAGCCCGCGCCCGCCTGGTGGAGTTGGTGCAAACCGCTCGGACGAACGCGGCACGAACGGCCGTGATCCGCGACGACATGGCGGAGTTGGAGGCTGGGGCAAGACGTCTGCAGGACGCGGTGTGGTCCCTTGACCCTGCCCTGCTCGCTGTGGAACGGTTTGCCGCCGACGCGGGAAGGGTGGGCACGGAGCGGCGGCCCCTCGAAGAGGAGCTGTTCGAGTTGGAGACTCGGGCGTCCACCGCCCTGGAGGACGCGCGCCTGGCCCAGGAGGAACTCGGGAAGTCCCCCGCCAACAAGGCACAGTTCCGGGCGATCCGGGGGCTCCAGGCCGAGGTGGCGACCGCGCACCGCAAGTACTCCGGCTGCATCGAGCGGGAGCAGAAACAGCTCGGGGAGCTTGTCTCCGATGTCCACGAGGTCGGTGGCGACGCCGCCGACCTCGCCGCGCGCCAGGCGGTGGCGGCCGGCGCCCTGCCAGACAGCACCCTCATCCTGGAGCTGGTGCACCGGTCCTTGGCCGCTCGCGCCGCCGCCACCGCGGTGGCTCCGCTCGAGGCCGAGGCCGGAACGCTGCACGAGCGGGCCCAGGTCTGTGTGACCCGCACCGCCGAGGCCTACGCGCTGCAGACCAGCCCAGCGGGTCAGGTCGCCCTGCTGGACTGCTCCCACCTGCCCCGCCGGGCCCCGCGGTGGAACGAACGCGCCGAGCGCGCGCAGTGCGAATGCGCCAGGGGCTACGAGTGGAACAACGCGGGCACCGACTGCCGGGTGCAGCACGAGATCCAGGTGGCGGACAAGGACTGCGCCCACGCGCCGGGAACGGTGCCGGTGTGGGACGGCGACCTGGAACGACCCATGTGTCGGTGCCCGGACGGGACGCGGTACGACGGTGGCTGCGGCGACACCGAGGGAGCCCAGCCATGACACGCACCGAGGTCCACAAGTTCGGCGGCACGTCGGTGGGTGACGCGGCGCGTATCCGCAGCGCCGCCCGTTTGGTGGTGACGACGGCGCGGAATACGCGGTTGGCCGTGGTCACCTCCGCCATGGCTGGGGTCACCGACCAACTCGTCCGGGCGGCCACCTCGGCGAAGCAAGGTAAGCGGGAGTCGGCGCTGGCCTCCCTGACCGAGGTACGAACCCGTCACCACCAGGCCCTGGCCCAGATCTGCGGGACGAAGGACCCCGAAGTGGCCGCGGACATCGATCGGATCGTGGGCGAGTTGGAGGACCTGCTCCGCTCCGTCTCCCTGCTGGGGGAACTCACTGCCCGGGTGCGGGACCGGATCGTGTCCTGCGGGGAGAAGCTCTCGGTCCGGCTGTTCGCGGCCGCACTGCGGTGCGAGGGCGCGAAGGGCGTGGCCCTGGACGCCGACACCTTCCTCGAGACTGACGGGCGCTTCGGCGAGGCCGCCCCACTCGCGGGCGTGGCAGACCGCACCATCACCGCCAAGCTGGGCCCGCTGCTGGAGCAGGGCGCCATCCCGGTGGTCACCGGCTTCTGCGGCCGCGGCCCCGACGGCGCCACCACCACCCTGGGACGCGGGGGCTCCGACCTGTCCGCCACGGTGCTCGCCGCAGCCCTGGACGCGGATGAGGTCACCATCTGGACCGACGTCGACGGCGTGTTCACCGCCGATCCGCGGATCGTGCCGGAGGCACGGGTGTTGGAGCAGCTCAACTACCGCGAGGCGGGCGAGCTCTCCTACTACGGTGCCAAGGTGCTCCACCAGCGGACCATGATCCCGGTGGCCGCCAAGGGGATCCCGGTCCGCACCCGCAACTCCCTCAACCCCGCCGCCCCCGGGACGGTGGTGGATGGGCGGTTCACGCCCGGCTCCCACCCCGTCAAGGGCATCAGCGCCATCCGAGCCCAGTGCCTCATCTCCCTCGAGGGGAAGGGCATGGCCGGGGTCCCGGGGGTGGCCGCACGAATGTTCCGGTCGCTGGCCGACCACGGCATCAGCGTGACCATGATCAGCCAGTCCAGTTCGGAGTCCTCCATCTGCATCGCGGTGCCGGACAGCGACGCCAACGATGCGGAGAGAGCGCTCAAGCTCGAGTTCCGACCCGACCTCTCCCGTGGGGACATCGAAGAGGTGGTGGTCCAGCACCGCGTGGGGCTCGTGGGTGCCATCGGCCTGGGCATGGCCCAGGTTCCGGGCATCGCCGCCCGGGTGTTCCAAGCGCTGGCACGGCGACGCATCAACGTGCTCGCCATCGCCCAGGGCTCCTCGGAGCTGAACATCTCGCTCGCGGTGGGACAGTCCGCCATCGAGAGCGCCATTCGCGTGCTCCACGAGGACTTCCTGCTCCATCGGATCGACACCGGCGAAGACTCCGCGCACGGCTTCGACCTGATGCTGCTGGGATGCGGACAGGTGGGCCGCCAGTTTGCGGAGCTGGTGCTGGACCGGGAGGCCCACGTCTTCGAACGGTTCGGGCTCCGCGCACGCATCGTTGCCATCGCCGACCGGAGCGGGTTTCTGTTCCGACCGACAGGACTACCGCTGGAGGAGCTTCGCCAGGTGCTGGGCGCCAAGGGGGCCGGCCAACGGCTCGCCGCACTGCCCGGGGTGGTGCTCACCGCAGACCCTGCAGACATGGTGCGGCACGCATGCCAGTGGCGCCTGGTACGCCCGGTGCTGGTGGACGTGTCGGACGCCGACACCAGCCACCACACGTTCCTCGCGGCGATGAAGCTGGGCTGCGACGTCGTCACCGCCAACAAGAAGCCCCTTGCCGGGTCCATGGCGACGTTCACCTCCCTGCTGGGCACCGCCGAGGAACACGAGCGGATCCTCCGCGCCGAAGCCACGGTGGGGGCCGGCCTCCCGGTGATCGACACCCTCGACACCCTCATCAGCACCGGCGACCGCCTGACCCGCGCGCGGGGCTGCTTCTCTGGCACCCTCGGCTACCTGATGACCCGGGTCCAGCAGGGCGCTCGGTTCTCCGAAGCAGTGCGGGAGGCCGTCGACCTCGGCTACACCGAGCCGGACCCGGTGGTGGACCTCTGCGGTACGGACGTGGCGCGCAAGGCCCTCATCCTCGGCCGGTTCGGCGGGCTGGCGGATGGCGACACCCCGCTGGTGCTCACCGGCCTGGTCGACCCCTCTTGGGCAGGCATGGAACGGGAGGCCCTCCTGTCGCGCCTGGAGGATCTGGACGACGCCATGGCCCAGCGGGTGGCCGCGGCGCGCATCGAGGGGAAGGTCGTGCGATACACCGCACGGGTCGAGGCGGGGCGTGTGGTGGTGGGGCCAGAGGCGGTGCCCGCCGACTCGACCCTCGGGATGCTCGAGGGGACCGACAACATGATCGTCTTCGAGTCAGCGCGGTACCGGGAACATCCGCTGGTGGTGCAGGGACCCGGCGCCGGGCCCGAGGTCACCGCGATGGGCGTCCTCGGTGACGTGTTCCGGATCGCAGCGGAGCGCCGATGAACGAGCAGATCGTCCGAGCCTTCGCCCCGGCCACCGTGGCCAACCTCGCCACCGGGCTGGACGTCCTGGGCCTGGCCATCGACGGCCCTGGCGACGTGGTCACCGCCCGACGGGTCCCTGGCACCGGGGTGCGGATCACCGCCGTCACCGGGGATGGCGGCCACCTGCCCACCGATGTCGACCGCAACACCGCCGGCATCGCCGCCACGGCCACCCTGTGCAGGGCAGGGGTGGAGGCCGGGGTGGCGCTCACTCTCGAGAAGGGCCTCCCCCTCGGCTCCGGACTGGGCGGCTCCGCCGCGAGCGCTGCCGCCGCGGCCTTCGCGGTGAACCGCCTGGTGGGGTCGCCCCTGCGCAAGGGACAGCTGGTGGAGCCGTGCTTGGAGGCGGAGGCCGTGGTCTCCGGGTGCCATGCGGACAACGTCGCCCCTTCCTTGCTGGGTGGACTGATCCTGGTGCGGTCACTGAACCCCCTCGACCTGATCCGCCTGCCCATCCCCGAAGGCCTCGCAATGGCGGTGGTGAGCCCCGAATTCGAGATCGAGACCCGCGCCGCCCGCGAGGTGCTCCCAGACCAGGTACCGCTTTCGGCCATGATCCAGAACACCGCCAACATCGCGGGGTTGGTCGCGGCCTGTTTCTCCGGGGACGTGAGTCTGCTCGGGCGCTGCATCGCCGATGACGTCGTCACGCCCGCCCGCACCGCCCTCATCCCCGGCTGTGACGAGGTGATACGCGCCGCGCTGGACCACGGCGCCCTGGGAAGCTCCATCAGCGGATCCGGTCCGGCGGTGTTCGCACTGTGCCGATCACGGCGCAGCGCGCGCGAGGTGGCGGAAGCGATGAAGCGGGCCTTCGAGGAAGCCGGGCTCCAGTCCAAGGCAATCGTCAGCCCTGCGGATTGTCCGGGAGTCAGGGAACGGTGAGCGCCTCCTCCAGAATACCCACTGGCCCGCAAGCGCTGGACTGACCCCCAGCTGCGGGTAACAGGGGGAGGCCACAGACCCCATCGGAGGCTCCATGCGCGGCGACCTCATCCTGGCCATCGACCAGGGAACCACCGGCTCCACCGCCCTGCTCATCGATCACCGGGTGAACGTGATCGCGTCCGTCAACGTGGAGTTCCGCAACCACTACCCCCAGCCGGGCCACGTCGAGCACGACGTCAACGAGATCTGGGCCTCGGTGGGGACTGCGGTGACCGAAGCCCTGAACCGCGCCGGCGCCGACCCCTCGCGCATCGCGGCCATCGGGGTGACCAACCAACGGGAGACCTCCCTGTTCTGGGATCGGGCTACGGGCGAGCCCATCCACCGTGCCCTCGTGTGGCAGGACCGGCGCACCGCGCCCATGTGCAGGGCGCTCCAAGACGCCGGACACCAGGAACGGTTCCAACATCTCACCGGCCTGGTCCTCGACCCCTACTTCTCCGGGACCAAGGCCCGGTGGCTCCTCGACAACGTCTCGGGCGCCCGGGCCAGGGCGGAGGCTGGACAGCTCCAATTCGGCACCATCGACACCTGGGTCACCTGGCGGCTGACCGGCGAGCACGTCACCGACCCCTCCAACGCCAGCCGCACCCTGATGTTCGACCTGCACGCGTTGGCGTGGAACGACGAGCTACTCGACATCCTCCGGGTCCCCCGCGCCACCCTGCCTCGGGTGGCCGCCAGCTCCGAGGTGTACGGCACGACCCGCAACGTGGGGTTCCTGCCCGACGGCATCCCGGTGGCGGGCATCATCGGCGACCAGCAGGGCGCCCTGTTCGGCCAAGCCTGCTTCCAGAAGGGCATGGCCAAGTGCACCTACGGAACCGGCGCCTTCATCCTGCTGAACACCGGTTCCGAGCCCCGCGTGTCGCATGCCGGGATGCTCACCACGGTGGGTTGGCAGGTGGGCGACGAGACCGTGTACGCGCTGGAGGGGAGCGCATTCATCGCCGGCGCCGCCGTGCAATGGCTCCGCGACGGCCTGGGCTTCATCTCCGACGCGTCGGAGATCGAGGAACTGGCCCGAAGCGTGCCGGACACCGCAGGGGTGTACTTCGTTCCGGCCCTGGCCGGGCTCGGTGCCCCCCACTGGCGGCCGGACGCACGTGGGGTCATCACCGGGCTCACCCAGGGCACCACCCGCGCCCACATTGCCCGCGCCACCCTGGACGGTGTGGCCCTGCAGATCGACGACATCCTGGACGCGATGACCGAGGACCTGGGGGAACCCCTGAAGGAGCTCCGCGTGGACGGCGGGGCTGCCCGGAACGACCTCCTCATGCAGCGCCAGGCGGACCTCCTCGGCGTCCCCTGCGTGCGACCGAACATCCTGGAGACCACCGGTCTGGGGAGCGGCCTGCTCGCTGGCCTGGCGGTGGGGATGTGGAACGACCCGGAGGAGGTCTCCGTCACCTGGTCCGAAGACCGCCGGTTCCTCCCGCAGGGCGACGCCGACGAGATCGCGGCCACCCGCGCTGGATGGCGAGCGGCGGTCGAACGCGCCTAGTCTCGACTTCAGCCGACCTCGACCAACTATGCGCGCTGGCTTCTCCGCCTGAGGCAGGCGGGTCTTCCCAGGGTACAGCTCTAGTGCGATGGTTGCCGGGAGGGGCTTGAGGCGCTGGGTTACCTGGCTCGGTGAGGT
>JAFDJI010000626.1 GCA_019307545.1 Deltaproteobacteria bacterium
GGACCTCGACCGCCCACACTGGCCCGGTACCACCCAGTTCCCCAACCGCTGGGACGGCATCATCAGCCCCTACGGGTTGGAGGACGTGCGGCGGCTACGCGGCTCCATGCGCATCGAGCACACCCTGGCGCAGCACGGCTGCCGCCGCCTGTGGAGCCAGCTCGAGGAGCTGCCCTTCGTCCGTTCGCTCGGCGCGCTCACCGGCAACCAGGCCGTGCAGCAGGTGCGGGCGGGTCTCGACGCCATCTACGTGTCCGGCTGGCAGGTCGCGGCGGACGCCAACATCGCGGGCCAGATGTACCCGGACCAGAGCCTCTACCCGGCCAACTCGGTGCCCAAGGTGGTCGAGCGCATCAACCAGGCGCTGATGCGCGCCGACCAGATCGAGCACAGCGAGGGCGGAACGCACCGCGACTGGTTCGCACCGATCATGGCGGATGCGGAGGCCGGCTTCGGTGGGCCGCTCAACGCCTTCGAGCTCATGAAGGCGATGATCGAGGCGGGCGCCGCCGGTGTCCACTTCGAGGACCAGCTCTCGTCGGAGAAGAAGTGCGGTCATCTGGGTGGCAAGGTGCTGGTCCCGACCAACCAGTTCATCCGCACCCTCGTCTCGGCGCGGCTCGCCGCGGATGTGAGCTTCTGTCCGAGCGTCCTGGTGGCCCGTACCGACGCCCACAGCGCCAAGCTGATCACCTCGGACGTCGACCCCTACGACCACGAGTTCATGACCGGAGAGCGGACCTCGGAGGGGTTCTACAAGGTCAGGGCCGGGGTGGACCAGGCCATCGCCCGCGGGCTCGCCTATGCGCCCTACGCCGACCTCATCTGGTGGGAGACCTCCAAGCCAGATCTCGGCGAGGCCCGCGAGTTCGCGGAGGCCATTCACGAGAAGTTCCCCGGGAAGATGATGGCCTACAACTGCTCGCCATCCTTCAACTGGCGCCGCAACCTGGACGACCTGACCATCGCGCGGTTCCAAGAGGCGCTCGGCGACATGGGCTACAAGTTCCAGTTCATCACCCTCGCCGGGTTCCACAGCCTGAACTTCGCGATGTTCCGGCTGGCCATGGACTACAAGACCCTCGGCATGACGGCCTACGCCGACATGCAGGACGCCGAGTTCGCGCTCGAGATGCGCGGCTACACCGCGACCCGCCACCAGCGCGAGGTCGGCACCGGCTACTTCGACGAGGTCTCCGGGGTCATCAGCGGCGGCACCGCCTCGACGCTCGCGATGAAGGACAGTACCGAGAAGGAGCAGTTCTAGGCGACGGCCATCGGAGCCCTACGCCCAGAGCTTCCTCAGCTCGGCGAGGAGCTCCGCCTCCGCCTCCTCGATGCCATCTACGGAGGCGAGGTCGTGCAGGACGGTGAGGACGAGGTCGCGCGCCTCGGTGCGCTCGATCTTGGCAGCGCTCGCCAGCACCTCTTCGCGGGATCGGCTGCGGGCGGCCTTCATGGCCTCCTGGAAGGCCTCGTCGCCCATCTCGTCGTCGAGTTCGAGCAGCTCCTGGAGCTCTTCTCCACTGGCGGTGCCGTCGGCCCACACCATCTGGCTGGCCAGGTCGATGAGGATGGCGCGCTCTAGCTCAAAGAGGTCGGACATGTTCATGGCGTGTGCTCCTGGCACCGCCTATCACTTCAGCGGGCTTGCGACATTCCCAAGAGCGTGGTCGGAATGGAGCGAACAGATCCAGGATCCGGGTCACCCGACCCATCACCATCGCCGACTCCGCATTTTCTCGACTCGGCGCGGATCTAGGGAGGAGGCCGACGGCCAGAAACACGCCACGCAAGCGAATCAAAAAAGAGGTTGCGCCCCGACCCGTCATATTCTTAAAATTCTAAAGACGAGTGGTCGGGGTGGGGTCATGCAGGTCCAACAAACGGAATACGGAGCGCTGGGACTACAACTGGTCCCGCGGATACGGCCGCCTGGCGACGGCTCGGGAATCGATCTCGTACCCGGGGTTCTCGGGATCGACCTGATGTTGGAGGCGCACGGAATCGCAATCCCGGTCACCCACGAGGACCTCGCCAAATGGGGCACGACCTTCGATCAGGCATACCCCATGGCCCTCAACAACCTACGGGCACGGAGCCAAAACGAGGTTTGGGAGCCCGTCCCCGCCGTCCCAGGGATGCAACTCTACCGGTCGGGAGACAAGAACGCGGCTGCACGAGCGCTCCTCCTCCCCGAGTTGTTCCAGGACTTCCCGCGAGAGGGCGTGCTGTTCTCGATCCCGAGCCCGGGTCGTCTTCTGACAATCTGTTTGTGGAATTTTGAGAGTTTGCGCGCGTTGCCACACCTGGAGTCCGTAACCAGGGTGGTCCACAAGCGCGCACGGGAACCCTTGAGCGACCAGGTCTTCTGGGCAGACGGAGAGAACATCCAGCACCTCCTCCTCGACGAAGAGTTGGAAGACGTGCGTCCGCCGCATGCGTTCCTGCGCGCGGTGGAACGACTGGCCACCGCATCGTTCCAATCGGTGCCCGCCGAGGCGTAGCGCCCCGCGGGGCTCGCTAGTCGATGGGGGTGGCGAGCAACTCGCCGGTGTGGCGGTCGGTCCACACCAGGCGGTCGAGGTCCAGCACGAAGTCGCCCGGCGCGGTGAGGATGGCGACGGGCTCGTAGGTTCCGCCGTCGCGGGAGACGCGGGTGATGCTCTGGTTGGAGGCCCAGTAGATGTGGTCGTCTCCGACGCGCAGCCAGGAGAGGCCGGGTGGGCTGTCGCTGAGCTGCTGAAGGGACCCGTCGTGGAGGTAGACCCACCCGGCACCGGGCCAACGGTCCGCTCGGGCCGTGAAGAACACCTCGCCGTCCTCCACTGCGATGTCCTTTGGGATCTCCTCCACGGACGCCAGGGTGTCCACCTCCAGGGTCGCAGCCTCGATCGCGGCAACACCACGCACCGCGCCGCCCTCTGCGACATAGGCCCAGCCCGCCTCTGCCGCGATACCGCCCGGTGCATCGAGCCCCTCGAGGACCCGCTCCGGCGTTCCGTCGGGAAGCTCTGCGCGCCACAGGGCACCGGCCCCCTGCTCGACCCACCAAGCGGTGCCGTCCGCGACCACGACGCGCCCCGGGTTGACCAGGCCGTCGGCGAGCACCTCGTAGCTCCCGTCCGACGCGATCAGGAGCACCCGGCCGGCCCCTCGCTCGGTGACCACCGCGTGGCGACCATGTACGGACCGTCGAACCCCTCGACGGCCGTGATCTCACCGTCGAGCCACAACACCCTTCCCCCACCGAACTCCGCCACCACGATCGCGCCGTCCACGAGCACCACACCCCGCGGGTCGTCCAGTCCGTCCAGGAGCACCTCCGGCGCTGCCACCTCCTCGTTCTCCCACCCCGTTCTCCCACCCCGACGGCGGCTCCCAGGGTTCCGGTTGACAGCCCAGCAGGAACACCAGCGCGATCATCGGGGCACCACGCAGCGAAACCCGACCCCCTCGGACCGGTCCGCCGGATCGGCACCGAACCGGAGGGTGGTGCGGATGCTCTCCGCGGTGTCGCGCAGGCCCCCACCACGGAGCACGCGCAAGGTCCCCCCCGCAGGCCCGGTGGGATCGATCTGGGCGCCGAGACTGTAGCGCCCATAGGCATCGAAGACCCACTCGGCGACGTTGCCCGCCGTGTCGCGCAATCCAAAGGGCGAGTCCCCAGCGGGACTGCGGCTGCCGACCGGCGCCGGGATGTCCTCGCAGTAGGCGGCATTGGTGTAGTAGACCGCGCGGTCACAGCCCGCGGACTCCTCGCCCCAGGGGTAGCGCCGGTCGTCCTCGGCTCCCTTCGCGGCCAGCTCCCACTCCGCCTCGGTGGGAAGCCGCTTTCCAGCCCACCCGCAGTACGAAGCGGCGTCGTACCAGCTGACGTAGCGGATCGGCCGGTCGGCCTCACCAGAGCGTGGATGGAAGTGCTCCCCGTCCCACTCGAGGGGCTGCAAGGGGTGGAAGTGGACGGTCCCAGCCTCGGTGTCGACGAACCGGACCCACTGGGCCACCGTCACCTCGTCGGCGTCGATAGCGTAGGCTGACACGGTCACCTCGTGCGGCGGAAGCTCGTTCTCCCGCCACTCCGCGCCATACGGCCCGGGAGTCGCCTCGGGATGCCCCATGGCGAAGAGGGTCGTCGCGATGTCGACCATGCTTGACTCGTCGGGGACAGGAAAGCAGTCCTCGCACTCCGGCTGACAGCCGAGCAGCCACAGCAGGGCGGGGATCACGGCGCCGCCTCCTGCAATGGCAACGGATGTGCCGTCAGGAGATCCCACATCTGTTGGTTGTACTGGTGCTGCCAATCGTGGGTGACGCCATCGAGGCGCACGTAGGTGAGATCGGCGCCCTCCTGCCAGCCCAACTCCACCAGGGTGTCGCGCAGCGCATCGCTGTGGCTCACCGGCATGTCGGGGTCCTGGATGCCGTGGAGCACATAGGCGCCGAAGCGATGGGAAGGCGCGAGCACCCGCATGCGGTCGTCGTAGCTGTTCGCGGTGACGGATCCCGCCTGGGCGCAAAATCCGGCGAACACGTCGGGCATCTCGAAGGCGGCGATCACCGCCATCATGCCGCCCCGAGAGTGACCCGAGACGAAGGTCTGGGTTCGGTCGACGTTGTACAGGGCCCGCACCTCGTCGGATACCGCACGGAGGTAGGCGAGGTCCGGGTCGTCCTCCCACTCCCCAGAGTAGGCATTGCGATAGACGTACCAAGCGAACACGTCGTACTGGCCGAAGTCTCGCCACTCCGGATGCCCGTACACCACGATGAAGTCGTTCAGATCGGCGGTCCGAGCCAGCTCGGTGAACTCGGCGAGCCAGTAGAGGTCGGCCCCGAAGCCGCCCAGCACGAAGAGCACCGGCGTCGGCACATCCGGGTCGTAGCGACGAGGCACGTACACCCGGTAGTGGCGCTCCACCTCCTGGGAGGCGTACACGCCCCGCACCACGACGGTCCCGTCCCAGGTGCCGACCAACCCTCCCGAGCCATGGGTCCCCATCGCCGGATCGATGGCCGGAGGCGTCTCGGCAGCGAGGTCGTGGGCGCACACCGCCGCGAGGTCCGGCGACCAGGCCCCCTCGACGCACGTGGCATCGCAGTCGGTGCTGTCGGTGCCGAGCGCACAGCCGACGAGCTCATCACACGTCCCGTTCCTGCTGGTCGCACAGGTGTCGTTCACCCGCGGGCCGCAGGCGGTGAGGAAGAGCAGCGCGAATACCGACCGTGACATCACGGCAATCGTAGCGCGGGCGCACGCGGGACCATAGATCCCCTCGCCACGTGAGGGTTCGATGCGTACGAACGCACTGGGCGGTCCGCTGCTGCTCCTGGGGCTCGCGGCCGCGGGCTGTAACGGGGATCCAGAGGACACCGACACCGGCGAGCCACCGCTCGAGCACCAGTTCTCCTTCGCGGTTCTGGCGGACCCGCACATCACCGGCAACCCGGACCACGCCGCGAGGCTGACCGCCGCCGTAGACTGGATCAACGGCCAGGAGCAGGCGCGATCGATCGAGCTGGTGTTCGTCGTGGGGGACATCGCCTGGGGCAACGGGTTCGGGGACGCCCGGGACATCCTCGACGGCCTGTCCATCCCCTACCTGCCCCTGACCGGCGACAACGAGATCCAGGTGGGCGACGAAGAAGAATACGACACCACCTGGACCCCACACTACGTGGCGGTCGCCACACAGCTCGAGGGCTGGCGCCGTGCCGAGACCCCGAGTTGGAACCCGGAGCGCGAGACCCAGAGCTGGTTCCAGAACTTCTCCTTCCAGCACCGCGGGGTGCATTTCGTGGCGGTCGACTGGCCCTCGAGGGAAATCGACACCTTTTTCGGCGAGACCGCCGACCTCCACGACTTCGCGGGCGGTACCTGGCCCTGGTTCGTCGACGACCTCGCGCGCCTGACGTCCCCGGCCGGCGAGAGCGTGGTGATGCTCTCCCACATGCCAATGCACCTCGGCATGTTCAGCGGTGCTGAGCTGGAGACGGTGACCGACCTGACCTCGTCCATGGGCGACGTGG
>JAFDJI010000113.1 GCA_019307545.1 Deltaproteobacteria bacterium
GGGTGTCGTACCAGAACGTGTTCGACGGCGCCCACAAGGTGCTCGACTGGCTCGACGGCGATGCCTACGACGACCGGGGGGTGGTCGACCTGGAGCAGTTCCTCCTGTCGCAGTCGGTCCCACAGATCATCCGCCACGTGCGCATCCTGCACCGCGCCACCACCGAGTACGACACCAAGGTCTACGTGAAGGTGGGCACCACCGGCACCGGCGGGATGGGGCTGAACATCCCCTACACCCACTCCGAGGACAAGCCCTCCAAGGTGCTGCTGGCCAAGAACGAGGCGGCCTTGGGGCACACCGGGCTGCTGTTCCTGCTCGCGCGCACCCCCGACGCTCCCATCGTCAAGGAGGTCAAGCCGGCGGCCATGATCGGCTACAAGGCCGTGAAGACCGTCCCGGCCGGAGATCGCCACGGCAACAGCCACCTCTACCTGCCCCGTGCGGTCCCGGTGAAGGGCACCCTGGTCCTCTCCGAGGAAGCCAAGGACTACGACCGTGCCGGAGAGTTGGTGGTGAGCGTGGTGGACACCGGGGAGAACGGGGTGTTCACCCGCGGCGAGTTCGCCGCGATCACCGCGCTGGGGCAGATGGAGTACATCACCCCCGAGGAGATCGCCCAGGTGGTGGTGCTGGAGATCCGCGGCGCCAACACCGGGCAGGACGTGATCTCGGCGCTCGACGGAGCCGTGCTCAACCCATCGTACAAGGCCGGGCTGGTGCGCTCGGTGGCCCTGAGCGACCTCAAGCACGCCGAAGAGAACACCGAGCTGCCCAGCGTGGCGCTCGGTCGGCTCGGCCCGCCCGAGCTCTCCAAGCTGCTCTTCGAGGCACAGCTCCTCAAGGAGTGCTTCGGCAGCCTCACCGGGATCCTGGAGTCCGACGGCCGCCGCCGCGAGCCGGAGGATCTCTCCCGCATCGTCTCGGAGCATCTTCCCAACAGCCCCGTGCTGCGCATGGCTCAGAGTATCGGCATCCCGATCCTCAGCGCGGACAGCACGACCCTGCTGCGTGGTCCGCGCATCAACGTGCCCGAGGTGCCCGGCCACGAGCGAGCGGTGTCCATGGACGACCCGCAGGACGTCGAGCGATGGGCGAAGAAGGGGTGGATCGACCTGCACCCGATCAGCATGGGCCGGTGGCTGAGCCGGGTAGAGAAGATGGTGAAGGCGCGCATCGAGCTGCGCGCGACCGGCTCGGCAGCGGCCTCGACGCGCTCCTACCTCCCCACCGAGTTCGAGATCGGGGAGGTGGTCGCGTGGATCTTCAACAACGAGATGGGTGGCTGCCGGCTCAAGTAGCCAGCGCGGGAGGTCCCCTGAAGCTCCAAGGCCGAATCCTACACCTGGTCGACGACCCGAAAGCACTCCACGCGCAGTTCCACGGCACACAGGCGGTCGGCGGGGAGGCCTCGTACACCTACGGGGTGAACACCGACGCGATGATCTCGGGCCAGGCCTGCACCCTCGGATACACCCCGGAGGTCCTGGGGCCGCACTTCCTGGAGGATTTCAAGGAGGTGGTGGGCGAGGACCAGGTACGCACCGGCGGTTTCCAGGTCATCGTCGGTGGTCACGCCTACGGAAGCGGCTCGTCGAGAGAGGTCGCGGTGGTCGCCCACCAAGGCGCCGGGATCGAGCTGGTGGTGGCCGACTCGTTCCAGCGCATCTTCCAGGATAACATGGTGTACGCCGGGATGCCGTTCACTTCCGACCGCACGGTGCTCGAGCGGCTCGGAGCCGGCGAGGACCTCGATCTCACCGCACTGAGCGACGCTCTTCCGCCCTTCTTCCGCGCCGTGGCCCGGGAAGGGGGGCTGATGCAATACGGCACCAAGCTGTTGGGGGGAGCGCTGAGCCCCACCTACGCGGTGGACCCACCGCTGGTGCCCATGAACATCGCCGAGAAGATCATCGCCCGGCGCACATGGCGCGGCCCCGGAGCCGAGGACGGAATCGCCGCGGTGCGCCCGGGAGACCAGGTCCTGGCACGCACCGGCTTCCGCGGCATGCACGAGTACACCGCCGGGATGGTGGTGAGCCTGTACCAACAGGAGTGGGGCAGCGCCCCCATGCACCGGCCGGAGTTGGTGGCGGCCTTCGAGGACCACTTCGTCCTCCTCGGTGACGACACGGTTCCGGAGAGCGTCAAGGGCGCACGGCTCGCACCGGCGATGCGGCTCACCGAGGAGATGGTGCAGGCGTGCGAGGAGAACGGCATCCGCCTCCACGGCCCGGGACGGCCCCTGCCCCCGGGGGTGTGCCACCGGATCGTGGTGGAGGACTACGCCCTGCCGGGAGATGTCGTCATCCTCACCGACTCCCACAGTCCCACCGCCGGAGTGCTCAATGCCTTCGCCTTCGGGGTGGGGTCTACCGCGATGGCCTTTGCCCTGCGCACCGGGCTGATCCCGGTGACAGTGCCGAAGAGCGTCCGGGTCGAGGTACATGGCAATGCCCATGGCGTGCTCTCCCCGAAGGACCTCATCCTGCACCTCATCGGCGACCCCTGGTTCCGCGAGGAGCACTGGCGCGAACAGCCCACGGACACCTGCATCATCGAGTTTGGGGGCCCGGCGCTGACCCAATGGAACGTGGACGAGTTGTCGGTGCTCACCAACATGACCGTGGAAGGCGGGCTCATGACCGGGCTGGTGGAGCCTTGCGTGCCGATCGTCGACTTCCTGCAGGAGCAACGAGGGATCGACGTCACCCACCGACTCGTCGCCCCCGACCCGGGCGCCACGTACGCCCGGGTGATGCGGGTGGACCTGGACGAGGTGCCGCTCACCATCGCCACCCCGGGGGACTCGCGCAACCGGGCGCCCTTGGATGCCCATGCCGGAACGCCGATCCACAACGTAGTGATCGCGTCCTGCACCGGCGGGTCTCTCGCAGACCTGCGCACCGCCGCCGCGGTCGTCCGCGGGAGAACCATCGCCGAGGGGGTGCGGCTCACGGTCACCCCCTCCTCCCACCAGGTGGCGAGGGCCGCCCGGGAAGAGGGGCTCCTGGCGCTCTTCCGGGAGGTGGGGGCCGTCGTCTCGGAGCCCGGCTGCGGCTCCTGCATCGGCAACGGGCCGGGTATTCCCCTTCCCGGCGAAACCACCGCATCTACCACCAACCGGAACTTCGCGCGGCGCATGGGGGGCCCGGGGCCGGTCTACCTGGTGTCCCCCGCCGTCGCGGCCGCCACGGCGGTGACCGGCAGACTTACCGACCCCCGCACCCTGGAACCCTGATGCGCGTCGCCACCTGGAACGTGAACTCCCTTCGCGTCCGTCTCCCCCACCTCCAACGGTGGGTGGAGGCCGCACACCCCGACGTGGTGTGCCTGCAAGAGACCAAGGTGGTCGACGACAAGTTCCCGGTGCAGGCACTGCAGGCGCTGGGGTTCCCCCACCTCGCGTTCTCGGGAGAGAAGACCTACAACGGGGTGGCCATCCTCTCGAGGCACCCGCTGCACGAGGTGCAAAAGGGGTTCTCCACCCCGCCACTGGATGTCCAGCACCGGATGATCGCGGCCACCGTGGAGGGGATCCGGGTCATCGACTGCTACGTGCCCGTGGGCCAGAAGGTGGGTTCACCGAAGTTCACCTACAAGCTCGCCTGGCTGTCGCGACTCAAGCAGGAAGCCCGCGCGGCCGTCGCCAGCGGCGACACCGTTGTGTGCGGCGACCTGAACGTCGCCCTCGACGACCTTGACGTCTGGGACCCCTTCGAGTGGGAGGGCCGCATCCTGTTCCACCCAAACGAGCGCGAGGCCCTGCGGCGGGTGCTTGCGGTGGGACTGGTCGATGCCTACCGGCAGGTACACCCCAGGGGAACCGACTACTCGTGGTGGGACTACCGGCAACGCGCCTGGAGCTTCAACCATGGCCTACGCATCGACCATGTCCTGGTGAGCAGTTCCCTCTCCCCGCGGGTGCGGGACGTGACCGTGTGGCGAGAGACCCGTGGATGGGACGAACCCGCCAAGCCGTCGGACCACTGCCCCGTCACCGTCGACCTGGAAGGCCCCTGATCCCGCACCGCGTCACCGTCGCCCCGCTTCCGGTCTGGGTGGCGCACGAGCGCCTGCTCGGACCCGGGGAGTGGGAGGTGGCGCCCGTGGACGGCGGGCTCAGCGCGGTGGGAACGCTGGCCATGGAGGCCGCCGCCGATCTGGCGGCGCGGCTGCGCGGCGTCGGCCTGGGCGGGCGGCCGCTGGGGGTGGAGGTGACCCCGAAACTGAAGCGAGGGGCGGTCCGGGCGGCGCGCACCGCAGATGCTCGGCGGCGGCGGGACACCACCCCGGGATTCACCAGACCCGGCGCACGCACCGACCCGGAAGGCAAGGTGTCCCTCACCCCCGAAGCGCTGGCGCTGGAGATCGGCCAGCGGTGGCGCGGCCAGCGGGTGATCGACGCGGGCTGCGGCGTGGGCGGCAACACCATCGGCTTCGCACGGGCGGGGTGCGCCGTGACCGCCATCGAGCAAGACCCGCACCGGTTGGCCCTGGCGCGCCACAACGCGCGCATCTACGGCGTCGAGGAGCGGATTCGGTTCCTGAACGGCGATGCACGGCGGGTGGTGCCGACCCTGGAGGCGGACATGCTCTTCGTGGACCCGCCCTGGGGCGTCGATTGGGACCGGAGCCACACCGCCGTCGCCGACCTGCCCCTGCTCGAGGACATCCTCGAGGTGTTCCATGGCAGCGGCCGATTCGGGTACCTGGTGGCGAAGGTCCCCCCCTCCTTCGATCCGGACATCATCGCTGGGGCCGTCGCGCGAGCGGTGTTCGGAGAAGCCCCCGGCGACTATCGACGCGTGAAGTTCGTGCTGCTGGAGATGCAGCTGTCGGTCACCGCGGTGACAACGCCCCGATAGCGCACGTCGCGTTCAGGATCGGCGGCGACGGGGAATGAGGAGAGCCAGCAGGATTGCCGCCCAGCCGAGGCCTCCGGTGCCACTGGAACAGCCGCACCGCGTCTCGGTCGCCAGGCTCACCATCTCGTCGTCTTCCGACTCTGGCAACACCCCGGTGCCGAGCAGCGGGATCTCCAGGCTGGGGCGGAGCGGGTCGTTGCTGGTGAGGGTGAGCAGCGCGGTGTGGGCGCCCTCCTCCAGGGGAGTGAAGCTCACCACCACCCCGTCGGTAAGGCTCTCCTGCGCATAGAAGGCCTCCGGGAAGACCGCGAACACCTCGTCACCGGAGACCGCAGCCGTCCCCTCCAGGTCGAGGAGTCCGAAGTTCTCGAGGGCCACTTCGAGGTTCACGGTGTTGCCGACCAACACCTCCCCGAAGTCGTAGTTCGCCAGGTCCAGGCCCAGGGAGGGCAGCGGGTGCGTGTAGTCGGCCGGGACGAAGGCCCGCTCCTCCTCGACCTCGGTCAGGGGGATGGGGATTTCGAACGACACCAACTGCAGGCAGCCGATCACCGGCGCGCAAACCTCGACCTCGGGCACGATCACCAGGTCGAACCCGGCGTCCAGCCAACCGTAGTAGGTGGAGGTAAGCGCGAGGAAGCCGGGGTCGTCCTCCGGAACCGGAAACAGGCCGAGGTCGGACTCCTTGCGGTACACCTGGTCGCCGGTCTCCACCCGCACCCCCGAGAGCACGGCCCTCGCCGCGGGGTGCGCCGAGGCACGGAACACCAGGTTCACGCCCGTGAAGATGGACTGGGTGTACTCGAGGGGGCCGATCACCGCGCCCTCGGTGGTGAGGGTGATCAGCCGCACCGCGGATTCCTGGAGGAGCAGCCCGTCGAAGACCGCCTCGTCGACGAAGTCCACGCTCTCGGACCACACGTCGATTGCCATCACGCCGACCCCGATGGCACTGAGGTCGACGATCACCTGCGCGGCGAGGTCCAGGTCGGTGACGAGCGCCATCCAGCCGCCTTCCGTCAACCCGACGATCCCGTGGGTGAGCGGGTCGGGCCACCACAGGTCGCTCACCGCCTCCATCTCCGCGGTGTACCCACCGTTCGACTCTACGTAGAACCGGACCGCCAGTGGTCCCGTGGCCGGCAGCCGCCCGGTGTCGAACTCGAGGCCCTGGAAGATGTCCTCGGCGTCGGCGAACAGGAGGTCCTGACCTTCGGACTGCCCGGCCATTGCGGGGGTCGAGGCCATCAGAGCTACCGCGACGCCCGCCACGAACCGGTACATGTGCCTATCCTCCGCTCTGCCAAAGCATATGGGCTGCGCCCGGAGAAGAATCGTCCGGGTCGAAGAAGACATATGCCATACCGCCGGGGGTGATGTCGAACGCAACCAGCTCGGTGGTCAACTGGAGCAGGAGTCGCATGGGCGCTTCGCCGCTGGCGGACAGTGGTGTGCTATCGCCCTGGAGCCACACCGCGCCGCCACCGAGCTTGTCGTGGCGGAGCTGCTCCAAGGCCTCGGACATGGATAGGCCATCTTCCCGCACCCGGGTCATCAGCGCCAACTCGTCCAGCATGTCGTCCAAGGCGAGCACCATGCGGCGGTACACCCGCACCGTTGGCGGACCGTCGTACAGGTTGTCGTCCCGGTGCCGGTGGAGGAGCACCTGGTTCGAGCCCTTGAACGGATCCCAGTCCTCGCACCGTCCGCCGGTGGCATGGCAGATGAACAGCGACATGCGCGCGTGGTCCCCCAGGTCCAACCAGGGACCTGCGTCGATCTGCGCCATGTGGCACATGGGATTCCCGCACACCGCGCATCGAGGCCACAGCTCGTTCGGGACCCCGCGGGGATGGCCGCCGTACCACCCCACACCCACCTCGTCGGCCCGCGCCGGGCGGAGCCGGTGTGAAAACCAAGCCTTGCGATTGTCAGAGTCCGTCATCTCCCTACCATTGGCGAATGAGGTTCAAAGCCGACCCGGCGCGGAACCACTCGATCTGCTCTTGGTTGAGGGTGTGGGCCAACGGGATCCACTCGACAGTCCCGTCGGCGTGGCCGAGTTCCATGCTCACTTCGGACCCCGGGGCCAACTCCTTGAGCGATCTCAGGGCGACCCGGTCGTCAGAACGAACCTTGTCGTAGTCCGCGGGGGCCTTGAAGGTCAGGGGGAGCACACCCTGTTTCTTGAGGTTGGTCTCGTGGATGCGTGCGAAGGAACGGACCACCACCGCCCGCGCGCCCTGCAGGCGCGGCTCCATCGCGGCGTGCTCCCGGCTCGACCCCTCGCCGTAGTTCTCGTCACCGACCGCGATCCACTCCTGTCCCGCCGCCCGGTATCGCGCGGCCAGCGCGGGCAGTGACACCACCGAGCCCTCGTCGAGCTGGTCGATCCCGGTGCCGGGGTCCTCGGTGAAGGCGTTGTTCGCCGTGAGGAACAGGTTCTGGGAGATGTTGGTGAGGTGACCGCGGTACTTGAGCCACGGACCCGCCGCGGAGATGTGGTCGGTGGTGCACTTCCCACTCGCCTTGAGCAGCACCGCCAGGCCCTCGATGTCGGTGCCCTCCCAGGCCTTGAAGGGAGTGAGCCGCTCCAGGCGCTCGGATCCCTCCCGGATCTGGACCTCAATAGCGGCACGCTCCTCCAGCGGGGGTGGGGCGATGAAACCACCCATCCCCGCCTGGAAGCCACGCGCGGGTAGACGCTCCCCCGTCGGAGGCTCGAAGCGGAACTCGCGCCCATCTTCGGTGGGGATCCCGTCGGTGAGCGGGTTGAAGTCGAGCCGACCCGCGAACGCCATCGCGGTCACCAGCTCCGGGGAGCCGATGAAGGCGAGGGTGGCCGGGTTGGCGTCGTTCCGACCGCGGAAGTTGCGGTTGAAGGAGGTCAGGATGCTGTTCCGAGCGCCCTTCTCGATGTCATCACGACGCCACTGGCCGATGCAGGGACCACAGGCGTTCGCGAGCACCACCCCACCCACCGACTGCAACACCTCCATCTGGCCGTCACGCTTGATGGTCTCGTGGATGCGGTCGGAGCCCGGTGTCACCATGAAACCCGTCTTCGCCTTCAAGTTGGCCGCGGCGGCCTGACGCGCGACGCTCGCGGCGCGTTCCATGTCCTCGTACGAGGAGTTGGTGCAGGACCCGATGAGGCAGTAGCGAAGGTCGAGCGGGTAGTCCTCTCGCTCTGCGTCGTCCGCCATCCGCGAGATGGGATGGGCGAGGTCGGGGGTGAAGGGCCCCACCAGGTGCGGCTCGAGTTGGTCGAGGTCGATCTCGACGAGTCGATCGTAGTACCGCTCGGGCTCCTCGTAGACCTCGGGGTCGGCCCGGAGGAACGCGCTGTGTTCGTCGGCGAGGTCCGCCGCCCCGGCCCGTTCGGTGGCGCGGAGGTACTCACCCATCTGCCCGTCGTAGGCGAACAGCGAGGTGGTCGCGCCGAGCTCCGCCCCCATGTTGGTGACGGTGGCCTTGCCGGTACAGGAGATCGACTCCGCGCCCGGCCCGAAGTACTCGACGATGGCGTTGGTCCCGCCCTTCACGGTGAGCAGGTCGAGCACCTTGAGGATGATGTCCTTCGACGCCGTCCAACCGCCCAGGGAGCCGGTGAGCCTCACCCCGATCAGCTGCGGGCACAGCAACTCCCAGGGCTGCCCGACCATCACGTCCACCGCGTCGGCGCCGCCCACACCGATGGCGATCATCCCGAGGCCGCCCCCGTTGGGGGTGTGCGAGTCGGTCCCGATGAACATGCCGCCCGGAAAGGCATAGTTCTCGATCACCACCTGGTGGATGATGCCCGCTCCGGGCTTCCAGAAGCCCATGCCATAGCGCTCTCCAGCCGAGCGCAGGAACGCGTAGACCTCGTTGTTCTCCCGCAGCGCGGTGTCGAGGTCCTCGGAGACCCCCCTGTGGGCCCGGATGAGGTGGTCGCAGTGGATGGTGGTGGGCGCCGCGACCTCGTCGCGTCTGGCCAACATGAACTGGAGGATGGCCATTTGCGCGGTGGCGTCCTGCAGGGTGACCCGGTCCGGTCGGAGCATCAGGTAGCTCTTTCCCCGCTCCCACTTCTGGTTCTCGGGGTCGACCAGGTGGGCGAAGAGGATCTTCTCGGCGAGGGTCAG
>JAFDJI010000627.1 GCA_019307545.1 Deltaproteobacteria bacterium
CGACAAACTGCTCTCCCAGCCGATAGGGTCTCCGTCCACCTCCAGGGAGGAGACGATGGCGTTGACCGTGTACGGCATCCCGACGTGCGGCACCGTGAAGAAGGCCAGGAAGTGGCTCGGCGACCGCGATGCCTCCTACGATTGGGTGGACTTCCGCAGCCAGCCCCCCACGAACGCCCAGGTCGAGGCCTGGGTCGGCGCCTTTGGGGCCAAGGCGATGAAGAACACCAGCAGCGGGGCGTACCGCGCGTTGCCCGCGGAGAAGAAGACCTGGTCCGATGCCGAGTGGACAGAGCACTTCGCCGCCGACCCGATGCTCATCAAGCGGCCGATCATCGAGCGCGACGGAACCCCCATCCAAGTGGGCTTCCGGGGCTCCGACGACGAGTTCGTCGCGCGGCTGCTGAGCTGACCTCGGTCCACCGGATGCGCGCCCCGCCGGAGGAGGTCGCCTCCCTGCTCGAGGACGTCGCGCGCGTCCGGGGCATCGGCGAACGTATTGGCGCCATTTCGCGGCGGTTCCTGGGCCGCCCCTACGTCACCGAGCCCCTCGTCGGCGCTCCTAGCGAACCCGAGCAGTTGGTGACCCGGCTCGACGCCTTCGACTGCGTCACCTTCGTCGAGTCGGTGCTCGCGCTGGCGTCGGCGCGCGCCCCCGCCGAATTCGAGCGCGAGTTGGTGCAGATCCGCTACCACCGCGGGCGCGTGGAGTGGCTGCACCGGAACCACTACACGTCGGACTGGTTCGAGCGGAACGTGGAGGCCGGACGGCTGGCCCCGGTTCTCGGGGACCAGTGGGTCGGCGTTCCGCGGCGGCTTTCGGTGTTGGCGGGCTACCCGGTGCGGGACCGGACCGTGTATTGGCTGCCGTTCGAACGCCTCGATGCACTCGACCGCGCGGGTTGCACCGGGGATGTCGTCGGCTTCGGCTCCACCCGTAGCGACCTGGACACCAGCCACGTGGGCCTGCTGGTCCGTGGCGAGGCGGGTTTGCATGTGCGGCACGCCTCGAGGAGCGCGGGGATGGTGGTGGAAGCCACCCTCTCCGAATACCTCGCCCGAAACGAGCCCCCCGGTCTGCTCGTCGCGAGGCCGGTCGACCGTGGAGAAGTGACGTGAAGCCCATCACCCTCCTGTACCAGGGCGTGCCCACGGGCCCCGTCCTCGTGAGCCTCCAGGGAATCGTCTCGACGGGCCTGGTGGAGGCGGTGCGACTCGTCGTCCCCCCGGGGACGGGCGATGTCCCCCGAGCCCTCGGCGAGGTGCGCGTGCACACCCGGACCGCGCCCCTGCCGGGCTCCTCGCAGGTGGCGCTGGAGATGCTCGACGCCTGCGCCACGCCCTTCCTCCTCGAGGTGGCGCCGGGCGGTGGGCTCGACCTGGTGCCCCGGGCCCTGCACCGACAGCTCGGCGTCGCACGGTCCACCGACGCAGTGCTGACCTACGGGGATTGCACAGACGTCCTCGGCGATGGTCATCACCCCCACCCCCTACCCGACTGGCAGGAAGGCTCGGTGGGCGAGGACTTCCCCTTCGGTCCGCTGTGCCTCTGGTCCCGGACGGGTCTCGCACGGGCCATGGCCCGACACGGGGCGCCGCCCGACGACCTCCGGTTCCACGCCTGGTACGACCTGCGGCTGAAGGCCTCGCTCGAGTCACCGGTGGTGCACGTCCCGGAGCCGCTGTGCGCCGTTCGTCCGGTGGATCGCCGGGTAACTGGAGACGCGGTCTTCGACTACCTCACCACCCAGCAGGAGGTGCAACGCGAGGCGGAACGCGTCTTCACGGAGCACCTCCGCCGCATCGGCGCGTGGCTCTCGGGTCCCTTCCAGCCCTTCGAGTCCCGGGCTACGTTTCCGGTCGAGGCGAGCGTGGTCATCCCGGTGCGGAACCGCGTCCGCACTGTCGGCGACGCGGTCCGGAGCGCCCTGTCCCAGGTCGCGCCCTTCGACTTCAACCTGATCGTCGTCGACAACCACTCCACGGACGGGACGACCGCACTCCTCGAGGACCTCTCGACCCGGGATGCGCGAGTCGTCCACCACGCGCCGACCCGCAAGGACCTCGGCATCGGCGGGTGCTGGAACGAGGCCATCTTCCACCCGGGCTGCGGACGATACGCGATACAGCTCGACTCCGATGACCTCTACGAGGGGACCAGCGTGCTGGCCGAGATCGTCGCCCTGCTGCGCGAGGGGTGCGGCATGGTGGTCGGCTCCTACGAGACGGTGGATTTCTCGCTGAACCCGATCCCGCCAGGGTTGATCGACCATGCAGAGTGGTCCGACGACAACGGTCCGAACAACGCGCTGCGGGTGAACGGGCTTGGCGCGCCGAGGGCGTTCTGCACCGAGTTGGTGCGAGACAACCCGTTCCCCAATGTGAGCTACGGCGAGGACTACGCGGTGGCACTGCGCATCAGCCGCGAGTGGCGCGTGGGGCGGATCTACCACTCCCTGTACCACTGCCGCCGCTGGGAGGGGAACACCGACGCCGACCTCCCCGCCGAGGTAGCGGCGCGGCACCAGGTCTACAAAGACCGCCTGCGCACCATGGAGATCGCGGCGCGACGCCGTGGGAACGAGGGCCTGGAAGGCGCGGAGTGAGTTGGGCGGAGCGGATTGCATCCGGGGCACCTCCCGGGCTCGCGGGCTTCCACGCCTGGCAGGTCGAGCGCTGGCCGAGGCTCCGCGAGGCGATCGAGGGACTCCCCGAGGTACGGACCCGGACCATCGACCTGCCGGATCGACCAGCTACGGTCCAGTTCAACCCCGGGCGTACCGCCAGTAGCACCGCGAGCGTCGATGCCTCCTCGGTCGCGGCCCGCCCGTGCTTCCTGTGCCCCGAGAACCTCCCAGCCGAAGAGCAGGGCCTCGCCTTCGGCGCGGACCTGGTGGTGCTCGCGAACCCGGCACCCATCGGCCCACTCCACTTTGTCGTCGCCCAACGAGCCCACCGGCCCCAGGCGCTCCAACCGGTCCTGGACGACGCAGTGGCCCTCGCGGTCGCTTTTCCGGAGGTCGCCGTCTTCTACAACGGCCCCCGCTGCGGGGCCTCCGCGCCGGACGCCTTCGGGTCGAGGCGCACCGAGCGACCTTCGGCCAGGGTGACGTGGCTGGCATCCTCCACCCGGATGCCCCGCTCCGCTCGCGCGGTCAGCGTTGTGCCCGC
>JAFDJI010000628.1 GCA_019307545.1 Deltaproteobacteria bacterium
CCTGCGCCCCGTGTTGCTCGCAACGACCCTGCTGGTGGCCTGCAACCCAGAGAACGAGATCCTCGAGCGACCAATCACCGACGACATCGCGGTGACGGTGTTCGCGCCCGAAGAGGACCCCGTCGAGATCGTGGAGATGCCCCGCTTCTACATGATCGACGTTCCCTATGCCCCCGCCGTCTCCGACGACGGCACCGTGCTGCTCTTCGATTGGCGCACCGGCGGCGACGTCTACCTTTGGACCGAGGAGGAGGGCCTCGACTGGGTCACCACCACCGGGGCGTACTTCAACTCGGTCAAGGACATCAGCGCCGACGGCGAGACGATCATCGGCTCCTACGGCAACTACATGATCGAAGAGGACACCCAGGCCGCCACCTGGACCGAGGACGACGGCTGGACCAAGCTCGGCGCCCTGCCCGACACCCTCGACTGTCCGATGCAGAGCTCTGGCTGGTCGCTCACCGCCGACGGCGAGTCGGCGGTCGGGCTCGCCTTCGAGGGTTGCTCGGCCTTCGCCTTCCGTTGGGACGAGTCCGACGGGATGGTGCCCTTCGAGCAGGTGGGAAACGGGGGCAACCGCGCCAGCCGGGTTTCCCGCAACGGCGCGCTCACGGTCGGCTTCGCCCAAGGCGACTACAGCCGCACCCCGGCCGTCTGGTACGCCGACGGGTCCGGTGAAGTCCTGAACATGGGCTGGACCGGGGAGTTCTATGGGGTCAACGCCGACGGCACCCTGGCGGTGGGGCAGTTCGGCACCAAGGCGGCCCTGTGGTCTCCCGACGAGGGTCACCGCTTCCTGGGCCTCCTCGGGTCTCCGGGCCAGAGCAACTCGACCGCCTACGCGCTGTGCGGTCCCGAGGACGAGATCATCATCGGTACCGACACCCTCAACGGTGGAACCGCTACCGCGTGGACCGAGGAGACGGGCCTGGTGCCCATGCAGGACTTCCTGGAAGACCTTGGAATGGAGTTTCCCTCGGGCACGCGCCTGACCTCCGCCAATGCCTGCACCCCTGACAAGACGGTCTTCGTCGGCGCCGGCGGCACCAACGATGACGTCGTGGTGTGGGTAGCCATCCTGCCCGAACACGTATTCGAAACCCCTGAAAACTGAAACGGAAGAGGAGAACCATGCGAACCCAACTCTTGGTCCTGGCCCTGAGCGCCGTACTCTTCGGATGTGCCGGCGGCGACGACGCGATCGACGACACCGGTGACATCATCGACGACACCGGTGACACCGAAGACACCGGCGACACCGACACCGGCCCGGTAGAGAGCTACTGCGGCGACGGGGTCGTCGACGACGGTGAGCAGTGCGACGAGGGCGCCGACAACAGCGCCGACGGCAGCTGCGACACCGACTGCACCTGGAACGGCTGGGTGACCTGCGACATGGTCACCGGCCCGGTGATGACCCTGGATACGACCGTTTCCCAGCCCGACGGCACCTACCACCTCAGCGGTCGCTTCGAGGGCAAGGTAGAGCTCGGGACCGCCTGCGATGGCGACCCGACGCACAACGTGGTGGTCGAGTTCGTGCTCCCCGCCGCGGGCAGCTACCTCGTCTCGACGGCCAACCCCGGCACGACCTCGGCGACAGCGCTGTCCCTGCGGACCGATTGCGACGACCGGGCGGAGATCTCCTGCAACCTGTCCAACTCGGACACCGCCGGGGCCTCGCAGGCCTGGATCATGGACGGGGCCGCCGGGGACCCCCACGTGGCGCTCATCGAGTTGGTGGAGGGGGAGCCGGCGGGTTGGCACCTGTCCGTCACCCCGATCGAGGGCATGTCCGAGGTGGGCGAGTCCTGCGACGACGCGTACCCCTGCACCGATGGCGCCATCTGCACCGGCCTCGAGGGCGCCACGACCTGCGTGACCGCCTTCGCCCCCACCCTGACCTCGGGCACGGTGTCCCAGGTCGGCTACTACGACTACCGCATCGCCCTCACCGGCAGCGACCCCAACCGGGACGTCGTCTCCCTGGTCATCCCAAGCTTCACCGACAACTACGGCGACATCTGGGGTGACGACGACTTCGAGGCGCCCATCGCGGTCGACGGGTTCGACCTCTCTTGGGATGGCGACGTCTTCACCTTCACCTACGTCGAGCGCATCGCCCTGTACGACACGGGCATGGGCGACATCGTGGACCTGGACTTCCACGTGGTCGACCAGACCGGTCGTGGACCTGGACTTCCACGTGGTCGACCAGACCGGGGCGACCAGCGGCCTGGTCACCATCGTCTACCCAGAGTTCGTCAAGAACGAGATGATGTCGTACATCGACGACGCGTGCGACATGTGCATCGAGTGCGAGGGCAACGCCGTCGGCTACCCCCGCTACTGCGATCCCAACCCACATGCCGACCCGAACGACCCCGAGAACCAGATCGTCGGGCTGGTGTGCACCTGGGACGACACCAGCGGAACCAGCGCCAGCTGCCAGGACAAGAACATCAACCCCGCCCCGGTGATGGACGATGGCGAGATGTTCTGGTTGGGCCCGGACGCCTTCCTCACCGTGCGTGGCTACGACACGACCCACGAGAGGGGTGTGAACGCGCACCTCACCGTGGTGTACACCGACAGCACCACCGCGGACCTGGGCACGAAGTACCTGGGCGATATCGCCTGGGACATCGGCAACTTCGTCGCCACCGGGCCCTTCGACACCTCCACGCTGACCCTGGACATCGACCATCTCGAGGTCCTGATCGAGGACAAGGGCTACCCGAGCGCCACCACGGTCGACCCGATGATCATCGACTGGGTCGACCCCATCGCGGCCGTCGAGGTGGGCTACAACGACGAGTGTGACCTGCACGGTTGGGAGACCACCTGTGAGGAGCCCTGGGTCTGTGGCCCGACCCTTTCCGGCATCCCGGCGTGTGGTGACTCCGAGGCGCCCGTCCTGTACGGCGCGACGGGGATGTACGTGGGCGGCTTCTTCCCGATGATGACCTTCGCCTTCGAGGCCGAGGATTCCAACGCGGACTGGGGCTCCTTCGTGGTCGAGCAGCCCACCGGGAAGCCCTGGGCCTACGCCCACGACGGCTACGACATGACCTGGGACCCGAGCCCCTTCGCCATTCAGAGCTACGTCGGCGGAACGAGCCTCGGGTTTGCCAACTGGATGTACCGGATCTGGCTCGAAGATGCGGATGGCAACGTCTCCAATACCAAGATCGTCATGGGCATCCCGACCCAGGAAGCGGGAGAGGAGTGCAACACCGGGATCTGCTCCTTCTTCGGGTGCTCCCCTCCGGAATCGTACTGCGACATCGAAGGTGGCCTGACCTGCAGCAGCCGGCCTGAGAACGACGGCATCGTCCAGGTGTGCGAGACCGCCGAGGCCCCGGCGCTGGACAGCGTCGAGGTGCGGCGCCTGGACTCCGACAGCTTCGTGGTCGACTTCATTGGCTCCGACGCGAACGGAGACGCGAGCGCGGTGCTGCTGGTCCAGGACGAGGACGGCTCGGTGACGAGCCCCCATGTCAACGTCGATTGGCAGACGCCGATCTACGGTGTCACCGCCTTCAACGCCCGCTTCACCGGCTCGATCGCGGATCCCTTCGCAGAGACCACCCTCGAAATCCAGCTCAAGGACTACGCCTTCCTCGAGTCGGGTGCGCTCACGGTCACCGTGCCGCCGATCCTCGAAGCTGGCGAGCCCTGCTCGGACGACGACCTGATCGACCAGTGCTGGGAGGGCTCCGAGTGCATCGACGGCACCTGCTTCGCCTATGAGCCCGCCGTCGCTACCGCCGATCTCACCTTCGAGAACTTCGGTCGCGACGCGGTGGTCACCGTCACCGGCTTCGACGACAAGACCGACTCGGAGATCCAGCTCAAGAAGGCGTACGTGACGCTTGGTGGACAGACCTTCGAGAAGTCCCTCAGCAAGTACAACGTGGATTGGGACGGCAACGAGTTCACCTTCGAGGTGGATGCCTGGGGTGTGGGCACCGGCGTCCTCATCGGCGAGCAGTTCGTCCAGGTGCGCGTGGTCGATGTCGGTGGCTTCGAAGACAGCGGCCTGTTCTTCCTCACCCCCCACAAGGGCTGGGGCGACGACTGCGATGTGGACGGGATCGACGACACCTGCCACGCCGGGCTTCTCTGCGACGCGGGCGTCTGCGTGAACGACCTGGCCGATCCCTGCGCCGGCATCCCGGTGACGATCGCCGATTCGGACCTGGTGTCCATCGACACCGCCTCGGGCACCAAGCTGGACCAGTACCCCTACTACGCCACCTGCGGCGTGGAGTGGAACAAGCCGAACGGCAAGGAGATGGCCATCGAGTACGTGGCCACCCAGGACGGCACCCTGGTCATGACCAGCACGGACGATCCGTCCGATGGCAACGTCCTTCCCGGCTACCTGTTCGTCCGCTTCGACCAGTGCGTCAACGCCGACGCCGTGGCGGAGTGCAGCAACCTCACGGGCAACACCAACACGGTGTCCGTCGACGTGGTGGCGGGAGACCTCCTCTACGTCCTGGTCGATGGTCCGAACTGGCACTCGGGCGGCCCCGTCGACGTGGCCTTCAGCTACCAGTAGCGTGCGTGTGACCGGGTCCCCCCCAGGGCCCGGTCCCTACCCCGACGGGGTCGGCCGAGAGGCTGGCCCCGTTTCGCGTTTGGGGGCATTCGGAGCCGGGGTGGCATAATTGGGCGCCGCCTGAGAGCCAAGATGCCTCCTTCCCAAAGCCCACGACGAGGCCGCCCTGCCGGGGTGGTCCTGGACACCGAGCTGATGCGCCTTCGCCGGCGCGCGCTCGCCTTGTCGCAGTCGGATCTCGCCCGGGGCGCGCGGATCGGAGAGCGCACCGTCCGTACCGCGGAGCAGGGCAAGCACATCTCCCCGGACACCGCGATGCAACTCGCGGTGGCCTTGGGCACGCCGTACATCGTGTTGGTGCGCAAGGGGCCGGAGGAGATCCAGGCACGGCTCATGGAGCGTGGCTACGCCATCCTCGAGCCTCCCGAACCCTGGATGGAGCGAGAGGAGACCGACGCGCTGATCGATCTCCTGTGCGGTGCCCGGGATGGGGTGCTGGTGTGTCTGGAAGGGCAGAGCGGCATCGGGAAGTCCGTGCTCACGCGCCGGGTCGCCATGGGGGTGAAGGCGCATTTCCCCGACGGGTCGATCTGGGTCAACGCGGCCAACCTCGTCGATGACCCACGGGTGCGGCGGTTGCAGCTGGACCTGGCCCAGTGCCTCGGGTTCGCAGAGCTGCTTCCCGAACCGGACCTGGTCCCC
>JAFDJI010000629.1 GCA_019307545.1 Deltaproteobacteria bacterium
TTGGAAGACCCGTTTGGGTGGTCCCCGTGGACACCGCGTCGGTCCAGATTCGCCTGATTGCCCCAGATGCTGGTGCTCTTCGCCCAATTACCGACTTGGAGGTCGAGGAACTGGCAATCAAACTTGAGCTTTGGGAGCAGTTGCTGGAACTCACGGTGTCGATGGAGATGAACGATATCGCCGACGTCGCGCGTTCCGAGGCTGAGGCGCCGAAAACACAACTTGAACTCAGCGGACACCCAGAGAGCCCAGAGGCATCCAACACAGAACAACAGGACGCTGAATGAAATCCCACATCTTGAAGGACTGATAGGAGGAGATGATGAGTGTGTTCGACAAGCCCCGGGTGACGGGCGTGTTTGATGGTCCGAAGGCAGAATCACGTGGGGCACCGCAATTCTCCCCCTTCGGACACGGACAACGAACGCCGCGGCGTGGAGCTGTTGGAGGGACTGGACCGGACCAACCTCAGTTTGTCGCCCACCATGCGCTATTCCCTTCGCCCGTGTCTCTGCGACGCGGACAGATGGCGTGGGGCGGAATAGCGCTCAGACATCCGTTCAACCACAGCGAAACCGATGACGACGGAAACGGTGAGAGTCCGATAGACGATCCCGGCTGTCCCCCGCCAGACGAGAGCCTGTGCCAGGCATATTGCGAAAGCACCATAGACTGTCAGACCTACGGCGAGGGATGTTGCATGGTTCTCGGGACCTGCGTGAACCGGCGCTCTGAGGACGGCCACTGCGGCCAATACGACGTAGAATGTGGTCCATGTTTCAGTACTCAACCTGGGCCAGACGTCGCATAATGCGACCCCGGACGGCGCTGGCTGTTACCCTCGCCGCCCTGGTGTTGGTGGGAATGTGGCTGGCTTCCGCGAAGGTACGGAGGTCACGCCCGAATGCAAATCCAGACGCTAGGCCCGTCACACAGAGCCAACCGAATGCTGGGACCGAGAGCGCGTCGGGGGAACGCGCACCACCTCCTGTTCCGAGCGCGGACCGTCTAATCCATGCGGCCGAGGGCGCCCCAACGGCTCGACCAGGCAGGACGACCACCACGGACACTCCATCCGGCTACACCGTGACATGCACGATAGGGGGGCCGATCACGGACGGTCCTGTTGACGCCCTCCTTGATCTCCCCAGAAAAGAGGATGGAACGTACAGTTTTCATGTCGGATTGAACGCCGAAATCCGGGGCGGTCGGCTCACATTGAGGGAACAGAAGGCGGAAGGCTCCGCCCTGATCGTCGTACCGGGTTTCAACAGTGTTCGGGTTGGCTGGTCAATGGACGCCAGTGGCAACGTAGTATGCGGGCCAGTCGGCTTCGAGAAAAGCGGCTTTGTCTACGGAACCGTTGCTGGCCTAGTGACAAACCGGACCTGGGTCGCAGGATGCCGTACTCGAACCCAAGTTGTGAATGGACGGTATTCTCTTGAAGCGCGGGAAGGCTCATGCACGTTGGTCGCATTCCGGTGCGACGGGCAACTACTGGTCACAGGGTCGTCGGCCGACATCCAGATAATGGGTGGAGAGCGGCACTTCGTGGCATTGCAGGTGCCGGATGTTCAACATGGAACAGTAGGAGTCGAGCTCGAAACCTCGGATGACGGGCCTGTTGTGGCTGGTCTTGCGATGGGTAGTCCGGCTGATCGCGCCGGCATGAGAAAAGGTGACCTGATCCTAGCGGTAGATGGGAACAACGTTCAGGATCTCGGGACTGATGAGCTATTCGGGCTGCTGGCGGGCCCTTTGGACACACCGATAGGGATTGCTGTATGGGATCTCGAAGGGTCATTCACGCTTCACGTCACGCCAGAGATCATGGGCCATGAAGAGGCTGATCGACCCACATGCCTCCGGCTGTAGCTGCACCCGTCGAGCAAGTCGCCGACAGACGGCTCCGGATGAGCGCTTTTCACCGCTGCTCTGCGGTCGCTCCCTCATGCCCTACGTCCAGGAGGCGGACGAAGGTCTCCAGGGCCTCCAAAACACGAAAAGCCGCCCCCTCCCGGCTGTACCGAGAGCATGTCGCCTGCCGCGACCCGAGCATCGTTGGGGGGAATCAGCGTGGGGGAGTGGTTGCGTTGAGTACAGCGCCAGGTCTACGATGGACACGGCTCGCGGAGGCTCACTCGCAGAGCGAGTCGCCGATCGTGAGCCGCGAGAAAACGGCGTGGGTGGAGCACTCAAGCACTCGCAGATGAGCTTGCGGCGGCCGGCACGGACATCAACCGCGAACGCTTGGCAAACCTCGAGCTCGGCCGCACAACCGTGCTCGCCCGCACCGAGTGCCTAGCGGTCGAGTGTGTCCTCGGACAACGGGACAACTTCCCTTGGGAGTTGTTGCTCGAGGACGATCGGAAGGTCGATTCGGAGGTGCGCGCCTACTACGAGGCCAAGATCAAGCGCGCCGAGGCCCTCCCGGGCGACTTCACCGCCGAGGAGCGGGCCCTCCTCGCCCAGATTCAGCAGTCACCGAAGCTGATGCATCATCCGGCAGACGGTCCCGGCGCGTACCGGCCCCTAGTCGAGGACCTCTCCACGCTGCTCGCGAACCTCCGCACGGTGCCGCGGGTGCAGTGTGGGCTACCCCAGCCGTTCGAGGACATCCGGTACGAGCCGGACGCGCTGGCGCACCGGCGGGCGTACTTGGACGCGGGAGGCGACGGCCCGCACCTCCTCGCGCTCGTGATCGCCCAACTCGCGCAGCTCCGGCCGGCGGTCGCAGCCAAGGTGCTGGCGGGCCTGGCCATCATGCTGGCTCCCGTCTCGACCCTCCAGGAAATGGCGTATGCCCCGGATCTGCCGGAGCGCCTGCCGCAGACCGAACCCCGGCCGCTGTCGCCGAAGTTGGAGCACCTGTATCCGCACGCAGGGTGGACCGTCCTGTGGGACGAGAACCTCCTCGAGCTCGTACGTGCCGAGAAGTCCGAGAAGCCCCCCGAGCCCCCCGAGGAGGACTGACCATGCCCCGCAAGAAGAAAACCGACCGCCCCAAGCCTCTTCCCTTCCCTTCGGACCCTCGGGTCACCGTCCGCGCCATCCGCGGCCCGCGGGGGCAGGAGTGGTACTGGCAAGGCACCGCCTACCGCGGCGGGTACGAGATCACGGTGTTCCGAGGGTGGGCGACCCGGGCCGAGGTG
>JAFDJI010000630.1 GCA_019307545.1 Deltaproteobacteria bacterium
GTTCGCCAAGAACTCCGATCGGGACGCCAACGAAGGCCAGTTCCTGGAGTGGCACCCCGCGCGCGACTGGCCCGAGGATGCCGAGGTCCAGTGCACCGAGGTCGCCATCGCGCAGGCGTTGCATACCCACGCGGTGCTGTTGTCCCGGCCCTTCTGGATCTGGGGCGCCGAGATGGGTGCCAACGAGCACGGGGTGGTCATCGGCAACGAGGCGGTGTTCACCCGCAAACCGGTCCCGCGAACCGGACTCCTGGGCATGGACCTGCTTCGCCTCGCGCTGGAGCGGGCGGCGAGCGCCGAAGAGGCGGTCCAGGTCCTGGTGACCCTGCTGGAGGTCCATGGCCAGGGCGGACGGGGCGGGTTCGAAGACCCTAGCTTCCGGTACCACAACAGCTTCCTGGTCGCCGATCCGCACCAGGCGTGGGTGGTGGAAACCTCTGGGCGCGAACACGCCGAAGAACAGGTGACCGAGGGCGTGCGCACCATCTCGAACGTGCTCACCATCCCCCGCTTCCGACAAACCCACCTCGGGTTCGTGGGGGCGGTCAAGAGCAGGGTGGCAGTGGCCGACCGGAGGCGGGCGCGGTCGGCGGAGTTGGCCTCGGGAGCCACCGAGGTCCGCGACATGCTGGCCGTCCTCCGCGACCACGGAGCCGAACGCGACGGCCCATCGTACCGGTGGCTCAACGGCACCCTCGGCGCGGCCTGCATGCACGGGGGCGGAGCCGTCGCCCACTCGGTCACCACGGCCTCCTGGGTGGCGGAGTTGGGTCCCGAAGGGAACCGACACTGGGTCACCGCGTCCTCGGGGCCGTGCATCTCCCTGTTCAAGCCGGTGCGGGTAGACCAGCCCCTCGATCTCGGCCCCTTCCCCCAAGACCGTGCCGATGACAGCCTTTGGTGGCGGCACGAGCGCCTCCACCGGACCTGGCTCCGGGATCCCGCGCAACTGGGCGCCCTGTTCCTGCCAGAGCGAGACGAGATCGAGGGGCGGTGGCTCCAGGAGCCCCCCGAACCGTCGGAGGCGTTTTCCGAGTGGGAAGGGGCGCTGTCGCGGTGGGTCGACGCGGTCGGTGCCGCGGCAGACCAGGATGTGCGCCCGGCGCCGGCGCGACGGTACTGGCGAAAGCGGAACGACGATGCCGCCCTCGACCTGGGCTGACGTCCCGCGCTACGCCATCCAGGCGCGGACGCGGTTCTCCAGAAACGCGATCCACCGGGGCTCGGTGTTCAGGCAGGGCACCAGGGTGAACCGCTCGCCACCCGCACCCAGGAACGCCTCCCGCCCACGGATGCCCATCTCCTCGAGCGTCTCCAGGCAGTCGGCCACGAAGGAGGGGCACACCACCACCAGGTCTCGCACCCCCTCCCCGGGTAGGTCGCGCAGCACCTCGGCGGCGAAGGGACCGAGCCAGGGCGTGCGCCCCAGGCGGGACTGGAAGGCCACCGACCACTGCTGTGGCGCGAGACCAGCGCGGGCGGCGAGGGCGCTGGCGGTCGCCAGCACCTGGTGCCGATAGCAGAACGCCTGGGCCGCATGGGTGAGGTCACAGCAACCCTCGACCTGCAGGCAGAACGCTCCGGATGGATCGGTCTTGCGGACCTGGCGCTCCGGGACACCGTGGAAGCTGAACAGCACCCGATCCGGTCCCGTTTCCAGCGCCGGCCGGGCGACCGCGTACAGGGCTTCGATGTACGCGGGGTCGTCGTAGAAAGGCGGCTGGACGTGCAGATCCACTTCGGGCCCAAGCTCCGCCACCACCTCCCGGGTGCGCTCCACCGCGGTCTCGTAGCTGGACATGGCGTAGTGCGGAAACAGCGGGATCAACAGCAGGTGGTCGACCCCACCCTCGACGAGCGCCTGTACCGCCGAGGAGAGGGACGGGCGACCGTAGCGCATCGCGACCTCGACGGGGATCTCGACTCGAGCCCGGAGCAGATCGGCGACCTGCGCCGACGTCACCACCAGCGGCGAGCCCTCGTCGGTCCAGATCTTCCGGTAGGCCTCGCCGGAGCGACGGGGGCGGAACGGAAGGATGAACAGGTGGAGCAACAGCTTCCGCCACACCGCCGGGATGTCGATGACCCTCGGATCGTCCAGGAACTCCGCCAGGTAGCGGCGCACATCCCCGGGTTCCGGCGAGTCCGGAGACCCGACGTTCACCAGCAGGACACCCCGAGTGGCGCTCTCGTTCACGACGCGCTCCGCGGCTGCGGAGGGTCGACCTAACCCGGATGTCTCACTGCGGATCGGCACGCAGACGCCATCGCCCCTCCGAGACTGCGCTCGACGCCTGGCAAAGGTGGGTTGAACGCGCCCGCTCTCGCCGATGGGCCGCACATGTGGGACAAGCGCTACAGCGAACCGGGGTACGCCTTCGGTACTGCACCCAACGACTTCGTCGTCTCTGTGGCGGACCGGATCCCGGCGGGCCGGGTGCTCTGTCTGGGCGAGGGAGAGGGTCGCAACGCGGTGTACCTCGCGAAGCGGGGTCACGAGGTGGTCGCGGTGGACCAGTCTCCGGTGGGACTCGCCAAGGCACGGGAACTGGCCGAGAGCGGTGGTGTGCGCCTCGAGACGGTCCAGGCCGACCTGGCGGACTTCGAGATCGCCCGGGAGTTGAAGCGCCACATCCACGAGGGTCGCTACCATCAGGGTCGTTCGGCGGTCGTCCAGGTGCTGGGGTTCAAGCAGAACACCAGAGAAACCGACTGATTCAAACCCCCGCCGCCCTCTGCTCCGTGCGCAGAAGCTCCAGCTTGCACGCAAGGTCGTCCGCCTCGTCGTAGAGGATCGCCGCCAGGATGGCGTCTCCGCCTCGCTGCATCTCCCGGGCCTCTTCCAGCTTGGAGAGGTAGCGTCTCTGCAGCTTGGAAATGGGGTCGCGTCTGAACCAATCGAGCATGTAGAGGGCCTCCAGATGTTCAGACCCCGGGGTTGCGTGGATCCGTCACCGGACATCACCGTTACGGCGCAATCCCATGGCGTATTTCACGCAATGTCTCCGGATGTCGCTCAAAGCGGGGTGACCTCCATGCTGGGCCAGTGGATGACCGCGAAGTACTCGTAGTCGTCCTCCCCCTGGATGACGTGGGTGTCCTCGAAGACCAGCTCGCCCGCGAGGTGGATCTTCACCGTCACCGCATTG